>NZ_JBICYJ010000011.1:0-230746 GCF_043200835.1 Kitasatospora sp. NPDC048365 | reverse complement strand
GGGGGGGGGGGGGGGGGGGGGGGGGGGGGGGGGCGGGGGGGGGGGGGGGGGGGGGCGCGGGGCGCGCGCGCCGGGCGGCGCCCCCCCCCCCCCCCCCCCCCCCCCCCCCCCCCCCCCCCCGACGGGCGATCAGCTGCCGTTGGCCTTCTTGATGTTGTCCATCGCGTGCTTCCACGCGGCGTCGGGCGCGGTGTTGGTGCGCTCGACCTCGCCGAGGGCGTCGGTGAACGCCTTGCCGACCACGCCGTCGTCGGTGCCCAGCACCTGGGCGGGCATGTTGGCCGCGGACTCGCTGAAGATCTCGCCGATCGGCGCGTCGTTGAAGTAGGGGTCCTTCACGGCCTTGATCGAGGCCTGGGCGCCGGTCGAGGACGGGAAGGAGCCCTGCTTGGTGAAGAGGGTGGCCTGCTGCTCCTTGGCGGTGAGCCACTTGATCAGCTCGGCGGCCTCCTTCTGGTGCTTGGAGGTCTTCGGGACGGCCAGGTAGGAGCCGCCCCAGTTGCCGGTCTTGCCGGGGCTGGCGGCGATGTCCCACTTGCCCTTGGCGGCGTCGCCGGCCTGGCCCTTGATGTAGCCGATCATCCAGGCGGGGCAGGAGAGGGTGGCGAACTTGCCGGTGGAGAAGGCCTTGTTCCACTCCGGGGTCCACTGCGGGAGCTTGGCGGAGAGCCCGTCGGCGACCAGCTTGGTGGCGTCCGTCCAGGCGGTCTTCACGCCGGGGTTGGAGTCGTAGACGGCCTTGCCGCTCTCGTCGGCGTAGCGGACCTTCTGCTGGCCGACCTCGGCGGTGAACATGCCGGCCGCGCTGTCGGTCCAGGCGTTGCCGGCCTCGGCCTTGGCCACGTACTGCTTGCCGAGGTCGAGGTAGCCCTGCCAGGTGGACCACTTGGCGGCCAGCTCGGTGCGGTCGGTGGGCAGCCCGGCGGCCTTGAAGAGGTCGGTGCGGTAGCAGATCGCCTCCGGGCCGATGTCGGTGCCGGCGCCGAGCACCTTGCCGTCGGCGGTCTTCACCGCGGCGCCCTTCCAGGCGACCAGGTCCTCGTTGGTGATGCCGAGGGTCTTGAGGTCGACGAACTTGTCCGCCTGCTTCTGCAGGACGCCGGCCACCCGGCCGACCTCCAGGCCCTGGATGTCGGCGAGGCCGCCGCCGCCCGCGAGCTTGGTCTGCAGCGCCTGCCAGTACTGGCCCTCGTCCTGGGTGTCGGTCTGCTTGATGGTGACGTTGGGGTGGAGCTTCATGTACTCGTCGTAGAGGCCGGACTCCTTGAACCCGAAGGTGCCGAAGAGGTCCACCGTGATGGTCACCTTGCCGTCGGCGGCGTCCTTGGAACCGGCGGAGCCGGAGCTGCCGCAGGCGGTGAGCAGCAGGGCGGCGGCGAGAGCGCCGGACCCGAGGGCGGCGGTGGAGCGGTGGGCTCTGAACGGGCGCATGGGGGTGCCTCCTGGCAGGGCGGGTTGGAGCTGCGAGTGCTTGAGAGCGCTCTCAGCGATGTCAGGAGAGTGCCGTCCGCGGTCCGAGTGCGTCAAGTAGCCGAAACCTGAACGTAATCTTGGGACTTGCCCGACCTGGGCTTTCGAGGATTGAACGCGACCGGGCCGGTTTCAGGCGTTGACACCCCTCCGGCACTCCCTCTACGGTCCGAGCGCTGAGAGCGCTTTCACCCCACCGCCGTCCCCCACCCGAGGTGGATACTCCATGAAGCACCGAGCTCTACGCAGTCCGGCCGCCGCGGTCACCGCGCTGGCCCTCGCCGCGGCCGCCGCCCTGACCGCGACCGTCGGCGCCGGCAGCGCGTCCGCCGCGACCGTCCCGGTCGGCCTCGGCGGCTACACCGACAGCCGTCCCGCCGGCACCGTCGGCCCGACCAACTCCGACGGCGCGCCCGTGACCCCCAAGGTCACCGCGCGGATGGCCGGCCAGGCCGCACCCACCAACGACTGGTGGTCCTCGCTGATCTACCAGCGCTACGCGGGCAACCCGTACTCGGAGAACCTGTACGCCCACCCGTTCACCTTCAAGGCGCAGGCCGCGGGCCTGGAGGTCGGCTACCCGACCACGCCGACCATCACCGGTGACGGGCGCCAGTACGACTACACCCACACCCGCGACCTGACGCTGGGCGTCGCCGGGCTGAACTCCCCGGACACCAAGGTCGACGGCTGGTCCGACTGGACCGTCACCCCGTACTGGTCCGACGGCGCGCACACCTTCAGCGCCACCGTCGGCCACGGCCTGCCGTACGTCTACGCGCACGCCACCGGCGGCGCCGCCCAGGTCACCGCGGCCGGCACCCCGACCGTCTTCGCCAACCAGGGCAACGTCCTCGGCATCACCGTCGGCGGCCACAACTACGGCCTGTTCGCCCCCACCGGCACCAGCTGGACGGTCAACGGCACGACGATCTCCGCGGCCCTCGGCGCCAAGGACTACTACTCGGTCGCCGTCCTGCCCTCGCAGGGCGACCTGGCCACCTACAGGACCTACGCGTACAGCTTCGTCACCGACACCAAGGTCTCCTGGAACTACCAGGCCGCCGCCGGCGCGCTGAGCACCACGTACACCGCCACCACCGTGGCCCAGGAGGGCACCCAGACCGGCACCCTGCTGGCGCTCTACCCGCACCAGTGGACGGCGACGAGCGACGCGCTGACCGGCCTGACCTACACCTCGCCGCGCGGCCAGATGAAGGTCCGCCAGGGCAACGGCTTCACCACCAGCCAGAGCGTCAACGGCGTGCTGCCCTCGCTGCCCGACCTCGGCGGCTACGACCGCACCGCGCTGGACGCCCAGATCCACCAGGTCGCCGACGCCTCCGACCCGTTCAACGCCGCCAGTGACACCTACTGGACCGGCAAGGCGCTCGGCCGGCTCGCCCAGCTCGTCCCGGTCGCCGACCAGCTCGGCGACACCGCGGTCCGCGACAAGATGCTCGGCCAGATCAAGGCCAAGCTGCAGACCTGGTTCAAGGGCACCGGCTCACCGGTCTTCGCGTACGACAACACCTGGAAGACGCTGACCGGCTACCCGGCCTCCTACGGCACCGACGCCGAGCTCAACGACCACCACTTCCACTACGGCTACTACATCCAGGCCGCCGCCACCGTCGCCCGCTACGACTCCGCGTGGGCCGCCGACTCCGCCTGGGGCGGCATGGTCAAGCTGCTCGCCAAGGACGGCGCCAACGCCGACCGCACCGACAGCCGCTTCCCGCTGCTGCGCAACTTCGACCCGTACGCGGGCCACGGCTGGGCCTCCGGCCACGCCGGCTTCGCCGCCGGCAACAACGAGGAGTCCTCCTCCGAGTCGCTCAACTTCAGCTCCGCGCTGGTCCTCTACGGCTCCGCCACCGGCGACACCGCCCTGCGCGACCTGGGCATCTACCTGTACACCACCGAGGCCAACGCGGTGCAGCAGTACTGGTTCGACGCCGACCACCGGGCCTTCCCGGCCAACTTCCAGCACGGCACCGTCGGCATGGTCTGGGGCAGCGGCGCCGCCTACTCCACCTGGTGGACCGCCAGCCCGGGCATGATCCACGGCATCAACTTCCTGCCCGTCACCTCCGGCTCGCTCTACCTCGCGCGCCGCAAGGACGACCTCGCCGCCAACCTCGCCGAGCTCAAGGCCAACAACGGCGGTGCCTTCACCGACTGGCGCGACCTGCTCTGGGAGGCCGAGGCGCTCACCGACCCGGCCGCGGCCAAGGCCGACTGGGACGCCGGCAACGCCGGCTACACCCCGGAGGAGGGCGAGTCCAAGGCACACACCAACCACTGGATCAACAACCTCGCGGCGCTCGGCGCCCCCGACACCACCGTCACCGCGGACAGCCCGACCGCGGCCGTCTTCAGCAAGTCCGGCACCCGCACCCACGTGGCGCACAACTACACCACCGCGGCGCGCACCGTCCGCTTCTCCGACGGCTACACGCTGACCGTCCCGGCCCGCTCCACCGCCAGCGAGCGCGGCTCCTTCCCCGACGGCGGCACCGGCGGCGTCAGCCCCTCGCCGACCCCGTCCCCGTCCGCCTCGGCCTCCACCTCCCCGTCCCCGTCGCCCTCCCCGTCGACCAGCACCCCGCCGCAGTCCACCGGCAACACCTTCTACCTGCAGAGCGGCGGCGCCCTGACCACCGCGTACGGCACCGGCGCCGGCGTCGACACCGTCCCGTCGGCCGGCGGCACCAACCACGACGGCGCGCCGTACCAGGCCAAGGTCTACGAGATCCGCAACGTCACCGGCACCCTGCGGGCCGGCGGCAGCACCGACTTCGACCTGTACCTCGACGCGGGCGCCTCGGTCGGCCTGGGCCAGCAGGCCCGGATCTCCTACGACCTGAGCGGCGACGGCACCTTCGACCGGGTCGAGACCTACCGCTACTTCGCCACCGACCCGGTCACCGGCTGGGAGAAGTACACCGGGGCCGCGGCCGGCCTGCAGTCCGCCACCGGCGCCCTCGGCAACCTGAGCAACGGCACCGTCCGGATCGAGGTCTGGTCCGCGATCGGCAACGCCGCCGCGCAGCTGCGGGTCGGCGCCACCCAGGCGCAGGCCAGTGCCTCCGTGGTGCGCATCCCGTTCAACTGACCCGCGCACGCACCGCTCCCCGGCGGGGGAGCGGTGCGTTCCGGAATTCGCGCGCATCGACTCCCGGCGGCGGGCTATGGTCCCGCGCCGGGAGGAACCAATGACTCACGACGACGGAATGTTCTGCGGGATCGACGTGCCCGTACTGCTGGCCGAGGCCGGAGTGCCCGGCTGCTCGGTCGCGGTCCTGGACGGCGGCCGGATCGTCCGGCAGCGGGCCTTCGGCGTCCGCTCGACCACGAGCGGGGAGCCGGTCACCGGGCGGACGATGTTCCAGGCCTGCTCGATCAGCAAGCCGGTCTCGATGCTCGTCGCACTGCAACTGGTGCGACGCGGCGTGCTCGACCTGGACGCCGATGTCGACGGGCGGCTGAACGGCTGGCGGATCCCGCTCAATGTCGACTGGCGAGCTGTCGTGACACTGCGTCAGCTGGCCAGTCACACCGCGGGACTCAGCGCGCCGGGCTACCCCGGCTACCCGCTCGGGGCGGAACTCCCGTCCACCGCACATGTCCTGGCCGGCACCGAGCCCGCGAACGGCCCCGGCGTACGGGTGGACGGTACGCCCGGCCTGCGGTACCGGTACTCGGGTGGCGGCACCACGGTGGTCCAACTGCTGATGGAGACCGCCACCGGCACCCCGGCCGCGCAGCTCCTCGACGAACTGGCGCTCTCGCCGCTCGGCATGGCCGACAGCACCTTCGCCGTGCCGCTGCCCGCGCAGCACGCGCCGTACGCGGCGCACGGCCACCGGGCGGGAGGCCGCCCGGTGCCCGGCGGTTGGCGCAACCACCCCGAACTGTGCGCGGCCGGACTCTGGTCCACCCCGGCCGACCTGCTCCGCTTCGCCCAGGGCGTCCAGGCCGCCTGGCAGGGGAAGCCCGGAGCCCTGCTGCCGGTCGAGGACATCGGCCGCATGCTCACCCCGCACTCCGAGCTGCCCGACGGGGTCGGTGCGAGCGGCGGCTTCCAGTGGATGGGCCTCGGACCCTACCTGCGGACCGCCGGCGGCGGGACCGCCTGGTTCGGCCACCCGGGTTCGAACGACGGCTTCCGCTGCCAGCTGATGGCGAGTACGGCCACCGGCCAGGGCGCCGCCGTGATGACCAACAGCACCTCGGGCGCGGCGGTCATCAGCCGGCTCCTCCCGGCGATCGCCCGCGCATTCGGCTGGTCGGACGTCGAGTTCGGCGAGCCCTACGACCCGCCGGGGCCTGCTCTCCTGGGGGAGCACGCAGGCACCTACACCGCCGCCTCCGGCCTGCGCGTCGAACTCGCCGACACCCCCGACGGCCCCACCGCGGCCATCGGCGGCCAGCCCGCGCTCCACCTGCTCGCCAACGGGCCGGGCGAGTTCGAGGCCGACGAGCTCGACCTGGTGCTCCGGCTCGTCGACCGTGATGTGCTCACCCTGGAAGAGGGCGGCGTCCGCATCGACTGTGCCCGGCCGGCCCGGTGACTCACCAGCGCTCGTACACCGAGAGCGGGTGGCCGTCCTTGCTCCACCGGACCGCGACCACCAGCCCCCGGTAGGTGAGCAGGTCGTCCAGGGAGCCCTCGTAGTCGCCCACCTCGTCGCGGAAGCTCCTGTCGTCGTCCTCGTCGCCGCTGCGGGCGTCGAGGACGTACAGCTCGTCCTCGTACTTGGTGGAGACGGTGATCGCCGTCACCCACTTCCCCTCGGCGTGCACGGCGGCGATGTCCTCCCAGGTGCCCGTGAGGTCGGCCCGCCACAGCTCGCCGCCGCCGGCCAGGTCGAAGGCGACCACCCGCTGCCAGTTGCCCTGGCGGCCCTTGTACTCGGCGACCGCGAACAGCCGGCCGTCGGCGACCGCGATCTGCGCCGGACGGCTCTCCGGGATCCGGCCGTAGTCGCCGACCAGGTCGATCCGGGCCCGGGGCCGGCCGGTCGGCCCGAAGGCGAGGAAGCCGTTCAGGCCGCTCCGGCCCGTCTCCGCGACCTGCAGTACCGGCGGGTCCGCCGCCAGGAAGTGCACCTGTGCGGCGCCGGACACGCCCCGGCGCGCCTCCAGCGGCCCGTCCCATCGCGGCTTCCCGTCCGCCGGGTCGAACGCGGCCAGGTGCTGCTCCGAGCCCGCGCAGACCAGGACGGCCAGCACCTGCGTGGGCGCGGCCGCCACGTCGGTCGCCGAACAGCCGGACGGCAGAGCGGCCGACCAGCGCGGGGCGCCGGTGCGCAGGTCGAAGGCCCGGACCCCGCCGCGGTCGGCCGCTTCGCCGGCGGACCCGGGGGCGCCGCCGAGGACGACGCCGAGCCCGCCGCCGGTGGCGGCCAGGTCCGAGCCGCGCTGCAGGTCGCTGCTCGAAGCGGCCCGGGCCGTGTGCCACAGCTCCCGGCCGTCGGCCAGGTCGATCGCGGCGACCGTCGCGCATCCCGGGCCCGTCGACCGCGACCCGCTCCCCAGCTCGCCGTGGACGACCAGCGCGACGCCGCCGTCCGCGGCCGTGCTCACCGCGCAGACGTCCGACCGGCCGGGTGGCACGTACTGCCAGCGCTGCGTGCCGTGCCGTACGTCGTAGCCCGTGACGGCGTCGAACCGGCTGCGCACCAGGGTGTCCCCGGCCAGCCAGGCGCCGTTGCCGTGCTCGGCGGCGGGCCGTTCGGCCTTCGCCTCCCACGCGGTGGTCATCGAGAACCACGGAATCCAGCCGCTGCCGGACGCGAAGAGCAGCACCACCCCGCCGAGCAGCACCGCCACGACGCCGAGCAGCACCGCCCCGGCCAACAGCTGCCGGACCCACCCGCGCCGTTCCCCGGCTCTGTCCGCCTGCGCCGCCATCCGTCCCCCTCCGTGCAGCAGTTCGAAGCTCCACAGCGTAGGTGATCGTCCCTCACCCGGGCCTTCGGACCTCGCGGCCGGGCGTCACCAGCGCTCGTACACCGAGAACGGCCGCACGCCCTCGCCCCAGCGCACACCGATCACCAGGCCCTGGTGGACGAACAGGTCGGCGAAGTCGTTCGGATGGCCGCCCAGGTCGTCGCGGAACCAACGGTCGTCCTGCTCCTCCCCGGTGCGGGCGTCGAGCACGTAGAGCTCGTCCCGGTACTTCCAGTTGGTGGCCACGGCGGTCACCCGGCCGCCCCCTGCGTGCAGCCCGGTGATGTCCTCCCGCGAGCCCGCGACGTCCGCCCGCCACACCTCGCCGCCGGTCGCCAGGTCGAAGCCGACGACCCGGGACCAGTCGCTCGCGCGGCTCTTGTACTCGGCCACGGCGAAGAGCCGGCCGTCGGCGACCGCGACCTCGGCCGGGCGGTCCTTCGGGATCCGGCCGTAGCCGCCGGTCAGGTCGATCCGGCCCTGCGGGCGGCCCTCCGGCGAGAAGGAGAGGAAGGCCCGCAGACCGCGCTCCTCCGGCTCCACCACCTTCAGCACCACCGGGTCGGCCGACAGGAAGGACACCTCGGCGGAACCGGTCACCCCGCGGCGGGCCTCCACCGGCACGAGCCACCGCTGCCTGCCGTCCACCGGGTCGAACGCGGCCAGCCTCAACTCGGAACGCTCGCAGGCCAGGACGGCCAGCACCTGCCGGGCCGCGACGGCGACCCGGCGGGGGGAGCACCCCGGCGGCAGCGCGGCCTGCCAGCGCGCGGCGCCGGTCCGCAGGTCGAAGGCCCGCACATCGCCCGCGGTGCGCGCCGTTCCCGGCGCTGACGCCCTGCCTGCCGGGGACGCCGGGTCGTCCGGTCGCCGGTCGCCGACGCCGAGGACCACGCCGAGTCCCGCTCCGGTGGCGACCAGGTCCGCCCCCGAGGCCAGGTCGTCGTACGCGGCCGCGCGGGTGGTGTGCCACAGCTCGCGGCCGGTGCCCAGGTCGATCGCCGCGGCGGTGGTGCACGCCTCGCCCTTGCCCTCCGCGGTGCCCACCTCGCCGAGGACGAGCAGCGCGACCCCGCCGTCCGCGGCCGTGCTCACCGCGCAGACATCGGCCCGCCCCGGCGGGACGTACTCCCACCGCTGGGTGCCCTTGCGCACGTCGAACCCGGTGACCGCGTCGAACCGGCTGCGCACCAGGGTGTCCCCGGCCAGCCAGGCGCCGTTGCCGTGCTCGGCGGCGGGCCGGTCGTTCCGCGCCTCCCAGACGGTGGTCACCGAGAAGCCGGGGAGGTACCCGGTGTTGGCCGTGATCGCCGCGACGAGGCCCCCGGCGACGACCAGGGCGATGCCGCTCGGGACCAGCCACCTGACCCGCCCGCGCCACCGTCCGGGCGCGGCACCCCCGGTACCGGTTTCGGTGCCGTCCCCGGTGCCGGTCCCGGTTCCGTCCGCGTCCGTCCGCTCTGCCATGCGAGCCCCCGCCCATGATCGTTCGAAGGGCTCAGCGTAGGCCAGGTGCCGATCGCCCGGCCGGGCGCCCGCGGAAACCCGTGTGCGGAGGCCGCGGCGGGTCTGCGAGCATGCCCGGATGCTTCCCGAGCTCGAAACCATGGTCGTCCGGCACACCCTCCGCCTCCCCGCTCCCGCCGGCCCGGGCGGCGAAGGAGGCGCCGCCGCACGGCAGTTGGACGCCGCGCTGCTGTCGGTGGGCTTCCAGCTGTCCGCCGAGGCACTCCGGTACCTGTCCGGGCTGTCGCGGCGGACCGCGCTCGACACCGCCGAGCGGACGCTGGCCGCCGTCCGGGAGCTGGTGGGCGACCACGTGCGGCACAACGTCTACTTCGTCGACTTCCCGGCCAACGTGCCGGACACCGTGGAGTTCTGGACGAGCTGCCTGGCGAAGGCGCTCGCCCGCCCGGCCTCCCGCGAGGGCACACCGGTGAGCCTGCCGGCGGGCGTGCTCAACCTGCTCGCCCTGCCCGGCTACGGCACCTACCAGCACGCGTACGAGGAGGTGCTCGCCCGGCACGCCGAACTGGTCGAGGCGGGTGGCGACCGGATCACCGTGCTGCACCTGGGTGGCGGGCTCGACGACGAGGTCTCCGCGCTCTACCTGGCGCTGGCGGGCAGCACCACCCCGCTCGGCGAGGAGCACCTGCGCGACCTGGGCGTGCTCGCCGGCCACTGCGTCGACGGCCCGCAGCCCGCGGCGATCCCAGTCCGGGAGATCCGGGCGCAGATCAACCGGGCCCGGCTGGCGGCCGGCGCGGACCTCCTGCTGGACACCGTCACCGACGTGCTGCGGCTGGCCTGCGCGCTCGGCGACGGCGACGTGACGCTGGCGCAGCCGACCCGGTTCGGCCGGTTCTCCCGGCCGGTCCGGCGGGCGCTGCTGGCCGGCCTGGACGCGGTGGTCGCCGCCGCGCCCGCGAAGCTCACCGACGTCCACGCGCACCGCGAGGCGTTCAAGCGGCTCGGCGAGCGCCTCCACCCGCACGAGTACCCGCGCTGGCCGCACGCGGCGCAGGTCTTCGCGGTCGCCCGCGGCGAGCTGCCGGCCCGCACCCTGGAGAGCCGCGTCGAGGAGCTGCTCGGCGCCGGAGAGACCGCCGAGGCGGCGCGGCAGCTGACGGCCGCACCCGGCAAGCTGTTCCGCGCCCTGGACCGGCTGCTGCGCGAGTGCGCCGACGAGGCCGAGCGGGACGCCGTGCTGGCCGCCGCCGCGCAGGTCGCCGAGAAGGTCTCCGGCCGCGTCCTGCTGTCCGTCCGCGAGCACTTCGGCAACCGCGCCCGGGAGGCGGGCCGGCGCCGGGTCTTCGTCAACCGGCTCGGGCGGGCCCACGTCACCGACGACACCCGTTCCGCCGTGGCCGGCACCGCGTCCGGACGCGTGCTCGACCTGCTGGACACCGAGCTGCGCCGCCGGCTCCCGGACCTCGGGCACCTGCTGGTCGACCCGGCCGTGCTGGACGTCGCGCTGCCGCTCAGCGGCCGGGCGGCCGCCGCGGGCTTCGGCGTGCTGCCGCGCGGTTCGCTCTCGGCCGTCGAGGGGGGCGAGCTGCTGCGCTTCTTCGTGTACTGGAAGGAGGCCGCCCGCACCACTGACTTCGACCTGTCGGCGCTGCTGCTGGACGCCGGCTACGGCACGGTCTGCTGGCTGTCGTTCACCGCGCTCACTGAGGTCGAGGGCGAGCACTCCGGCGACGTCACCGCGGCGCCGGACGGCGCCTCGGAGTTCATCAACCTGCGGCTGGGCGCGGTGCGCGGCGACTTCATCGTGCCGCAGGTCAACATCTACTCGGGCGAGGGCTTCGACGAGGTCGAGGAGTCCTTCTTCGGCTTCATGCTGCGCGACGCCGAGCAGGCGGGCCGGCCCTTCGAGCCGCGCACCGTGCGGCTGAAGTCGGACCTGCGCGGGCCGGGCCGGGTCGCGCTGCCGCTGGTGTTCCTGCGGGACGGCGCGGGCCGCTGGCAGGCGAAGTGGCTGCACCTGTACCTGAAGGGCAGCCCGCACGCCAACCAGGTCGAGGGCAACAAGGCCTCGGTGGCCACCCTGGTCCGTGGCGTCGTCGAACGCGAGTACCTCACCGTCCGGTACCTGACCGAGCTGCTGGCCGCCGACGTGACCTCCTGGGACGGCGGCGCGCTCCCGGCCGGCCCGGTGACCTTCATCGGCCTGGAGCGCCCGGACGGCCTCCACCCGGACTCCCGGGTGGTCACCCCGGAAAACCTGCGCGACCTGATCCCGGCCTGACTGCTAGCGTTGGCCCCGGCGAGGCCATGAACGGGCTTCCTTCTACCTTCCTCCAACGAATCAGCCCGTTCGCTCTCCTTGCCGCCGACTCCCGAAGCCGGGGTGCCTCACGGCGCCCCGGCTTCGTCGCTCTCACGCGGAGGAGCGGACCACCAGCTGGGTGGGGGTGATGACGGAGGTGGGGCTGGCCAGGCGGGGGTCGGCGGGGGCCGGGTCGGCGAGCCGGCGGAGCAGCAGCCGGGCCATCAGGCGGCCCATCTCCTCGATGTCCTGCCGGACGGTGGTGAGCGGCGGGTCGGTCCAGGCAGCGATCGACTGGACGTCGTCGAAGCCGACCACGGCGACGTCCTCGGGGACGCGCCGCCCGGCCTCGCGGAGGACCTTGAGCGCGCCGGAGGCCATCGCGTCGGAGGCGGCGAACACCGCGTCGAGGTCGGGGCAGCGGGCGAGCAGCTCGGCCATCGCGCGGCCCCCGCCGTCGGCGGTGAAGTCGCCCTCGGCGATCAGGTCGGGGTCGCCGTCGGGCAGCAGGTCGCGGTAGCCGTCCAGGCGGTCCAGCGAGGAGGTCTGGTCGAGCGGGCCGGTGATGGTGGCGACCCGGCGGCGGCCGAGCGACTTGAGGTGCTGGACGGCGAGCCGGGCGCCGCCGCGGTTGTCGCTGTCGACGTAGACCAGCTCGCGGTCGGACTCGGCGCCCGGCCAGCCGGGGCGGCCGCCGACGACGAAGGGGAGCCCGACCCGGCGGGCGGTGGCCGGCATCGGGTCGGAGTGGTGGAGCGAGAAGAGCAGGACGCCGTCCACGTGGCCGCCGGCGAGGTAGCGGCCGACCCGTTCGTAGTCGCGCTCGTCCTCGATCAGCAGCAGCACCATCTGGTTGTCGGCGGCGGACAGCTCGCGGCTGATGCCGCGCAGGTGCTGGGCGAAGAACGGGTCGGAGAAGATCCGGCTCTCCGGCTCGGCGACCACGACCGCGACGGCGCGGTTGCGGCGGGTGACCAGGGTGCGGGCGGCGAGGTTGGGGGTGTACCCCAGCTCGTCCACGGCCCGCTGGACCTTCTCCCGCAGGGCCTCGCGGACGCCCGCGCCGCCGTTGACCACGCGCGAGGCGGTGGCCCGGGAGACGCCGGCCCGTTCGGCGACGGACTCCAGCGTCGGGCGTGTGCTGTGATCGGGCACCGGGTCTCCTCTCCTCGGATTCGCTCGGATCGCGCGGACCGGTCGGATCGCGCGGATTCGCGGGGGCAGCTCGTACAGAGCTTATCCGGTGCGGCCGGTGTCCTGAGAGCGCTCCCAAGAATATTCCCGGCGGAGCTTCGCGGGCCCGGGAGGGCCATGTCCGATTCCCGCCAGTCGGGGCCCGTGTGATGGCGCAGACTGGAGGACGTGATCGACGACGAGACCAGGTACCGCGCGGTGCACAGCCGGGACGCCCGCTTCGACGGGGTGTTCTTCACGGCTGTCCGCACCACCGGGATCTACTGCCGGCCGAGCTGCCCCGCGGTGACCCCGAAGCGGGTCAACTGCACCTTCTACCCGACGGCCGCCGCCGCCCAGGGCGCCGGCTTCCGCGCCTGCCGCCGCTGCCGACCGGACTCGGTGCCCGGTTCCCCGGAGTGGAACCACCGCGCCGACCTGGTCGGCCGCGCGATGCGGCTGATCGGCGACGGCATCGTGGACCGCGAGGGCGTCGCGGGCCTGGCCGACCGGCTCGGCTACAGCTCCCGGCAGCTGCAGCGCCAGCTGACCGCCGAGCTCGGCGCCGGACCGCTGGCGCTGGCCCGCGCGCAGCGCGCCCAGACCGCCCGGCTGCTCCTGCAGACCACCGAACTCCCGGTCACCGAGGTGGCGTTCGCGGCCGGCTTCGCCTCCGTACGGCAGTTCAACGACACCGTCCGGGAGGTGTACGACCGCACCCCGAGCGGCCTGCGCGGCGAACGCGTTCCGCGGGCCGCCGCCCCCGCCACGGCCGGCACGCTGAGCCTGCGCCTCGCCCACCGGGGCGCGCTGGACAGCGAGCACCTGATCGACTTCCTCGCGCTGCGCGCCGTGCCGGGTGTCGAGGAGGTCGTCCCCGGCAACCGGCCCGGCGTCCGGACCTACCGGCGCACCCTGGCACTCCCGTACGGCCACGGCGTCGCCGAGGTGGACGGCCTCGGCCCCGGCGACGAGCCGCAGCGCGGCTGGCTGGACTGCCGGCTCACCCTCGCCGACCTGCGCGACCTCACCACGGCCGTGCACCGGCTGCGGGCCCTGTTCGACCTGGACGCCGACCCGGACGCGGTCGACGCCCGGCTCGGCGCCCACCCGGCGCTCGCCGCCCAGGTCGCGGCGCGGCCCGGGCTGCGCTCGCCCGGCCACGTCGACCCGCACGAGCTCGCCGTCCGCGCGGTGCTCGGCCAGCAGATCACCGTGACCGCCGCCCGTACCCTGGCCGGCCGGCTCGCCGCGAAGTACGGCGCCGAGCTGCCCGCGCCCAGTGGCGGGCTGCGGCTGCTCTTCCCCACCTCCGCCGCCCTGGCCGCCGCCGACCCGGAGGACCTGGCGATGCCGCAGGCCCGCCGCCGGGCGCTGCTCGGCCTGTGCGCGGCGCTCGCCGAGGGCGCCGTCCGGCTGGACGGCGGGGTGGACCGCGAGGCGGCCGCCGCCGACCTGCTCGCCCTGCCCGGCATCGGGCCCTGGACGGTCGGCTACCTGCGGATGCGCGCGCTCGGCGACCCCGACGTCTTCCTCCCCTCCGACATCGGCGTCCGGGACGGCCTGCGCCGGCTCGGGCTGCCCGGCGACGCCAAGTCGGCGGCCGAGACCGCGAACGGCTGGGCGCCCTGGCGCTCGTACGCCGTGCACCGGCTGTGGACCGCCGCCGGCGCCCCCGCCACCACTTCCGCCCCTGTTCCCGAGGAGACGGCATGACCACCGTGTTCACCCACCTGGAGAGCCCGCTGGGCCTCCTGCTGCTCAGCGGCGTCGACGCGGAGGACGGCTTCGCGCTGACCGCCGTCACCGCGCCCCGGCAGAAAGGCGCGCTCACCGAGCCCGCCGACGGCTGGACCCACGACCCGCAGCCGCTCGCCCCGGCGGTCGAGCAGCTCACCGCGTACTTCGCGGGCGAGCTCACCGAGTTCGACCTGCGGCTGGCGCCGGTCGGCACCGACTTCCGGCAGCGGATCTGGTCGGCGCTCGACGACATCCCGTACGGGAAGACCGTCACCTACGGAGAGCTCGGCGCGGCCGCCGGGCAGTCGCCGCGGGCCGTGCGCGCGGTCGGCGGCGCGGTCGGGGCCAACCCGCTGCTGATCGTCCGCCCCTGCCACCGGGTGATGGGCGCCAACGGCGCGCTCACCGGTTTCGCGGCGGGCGTGGACGCCAAGCGCTGGCTGCTCGCCCACGAGAGCGGCACCACGCTGTTCTGACCCTCATCCGGGGGTGGGGGTCCAGCGGACCGGCAGGTGCTTGAGGCCGTTCTGGAAGTTGGACACCAGGCGGACCGGGGCCGCGTCCGGGTCCGGCTCCAGGCCGGGCAGTCCGGCGAGGGTGTGGCGGAGCAGCGCCCGCATCTGCAGCCGGGCCAGCTGGGCGCCGACGCAGAAGTGCGGGCCGTGGCCGAAGCTGACGTGGTCGTTCGGCGTCCGGGTGATGTCGAAGCGGTCCGGGTCGGCGAAGACCGCCGCGTCCCGGTTGGCGGAGGCGTGCTGCACCACCACCTTGTCGCCGCGCCGGATCCGCTGCCCGCCCAGCTCCACGTCCCGGGTGGCGGTGCGGCGGAAGTGCACCACCGGCGGCCAGAAGCGGAGCATCTCCTCGACCGCCGAGGGCAGCAGCTCGGGTCGCTCCAGCAGCAGCCGGTACTGGTCGGGGTGGGCGAGCAGGGTGTGCAGGCCGCCCGGCAGGCCGTTGCGGACCGTCTCGTTCCCGGCGACCGCGAAGAGGAAGAACATCGTCTCGAACTCGGCGGCGTCCAGGCCGCCCTCGCGCATCCGGGCCAGCAGGCTGCCCGGCTGGGGGCGGGCGGCGAGCGCGTGGGCGTAGCCGAACATGTCGGCGAGCGCGGCGCGCGAGCGCGGGTTGACCGGGCGGCCGTCGGCGGTGGTCCGGGCGGTGGGGCGCAGCGCGAGGGCGGCCCGCCCCTGCTCGGTGAGACGGTCCGGGTCGGCGGTGCGGGCGTCGGCGTAGTCGGCGTCCTGGTAGCCGATCACCCGGTTCGCCCAGTCCAGCAGGAGTACCCGGTCCTGCTCCGGGACGCCCATGACCGCGGCCAGGGTGCGGACCGGCAGGTCGGCGGCGAGCGGGACGAAGTCCGCCCGGCCCGCGTCGCGGACCCGCCGGACGGCGTCGGCCGCCTGCCCGTCGACGGTGTCGGCCAGCTCGGCGAGGGCGCGCGGGGTGAAGGCGGCGGCGACGATCCGGCGCAGCCGGGAGTGGTCCGGCGGGTCCTGGTTGAGCATCATCGTCCGGGCGAAGTCCAGGTCGGCCGCCGAGTCGGGGTCGCGGATCTGGGTGGCGCCCAGGTGCGAGGAGTACGTGCCGGGGTCGCGCAGCACCGCCTTCACGTCGGCGTGCCGCAGCACCGCCCAGTAGCCGGGCCCGGCGGGCCACGGGCCGACCGCAGGCTCCTCCACCCAGCAGACCGGGGCCTGCGCGCGCAGCTCGCCGAACAGCCCGTACGGCACGCCGTCGGCGTAGGTCGACGGGAGGAAGATCCGGTTGACGCGCGCCTGGTCGAGGGTCACCCACCGACCGTACGGCCCCGCCGGCCCGCCGCACCAGGCATCCGCCCCGCCCGGTCGGCCGCTGCCCGCGGTGGGCCGACCGGCCGCTGCCCGCAGGGCCTAGGCGGGGGAGGAGAGGGCGCGGGCGAGCTGTTCGAGGGCGGGGAGGGCGTGGGCGACCGCGTCGCGGTCGGTGGGGCTGAGGCTCTCCAGGGCGTCGGCGAGGCGGCGCTCGTGGGCGCGCTGCCAGTCGTGGAGCTGCTGGCGGCCGGCGGCGGTGAGGGCGATCCGGGCGGTGCGGCGGTCTCCGGGGTCGGGCTGGCGGTCGACGAAGCCGGCGTCGAGGAGCTTGCCGATCAGGCCGCTGACGGTGTTGGGTGCGAGGCGTTGGCGGGCGGCGAGCTCGCCGACCCGCAGGGGCTCGGCGGCGAGCGTCTGGAGCAGTTCGACCTGGGCCATCGGCAGCGACTCCCAGGGGTAGTCGGTGCGGATGCTGCTGCGCAGGGCCCGCCGCAGGCGGGTGATGACGTCGGTGAGCTGCTGGGCTCGGGCGACGGCGGTGGCTCCCGGCTCGTCGGGTGCGGGCGGGGTCGGTGCGGCGTGGGACTGCGGCGGCATGGCGGACAGCGTATCGGTCGGCTCGGACGCAGCGGCGCTGACCAGGGAGTTGCGGGTTTCCCGGTCTGTTGCCGAATTGTTCCTTGGGCGATTATCTCGGGAGCAGATATATTGCTGAGCCGTGACCGCCACCACCGAACCGCCGCCCCGCTCCCGCACCGACGTCCTGCTGGACAGCCGGCTGCTCGCGGAGCGCCCCCGCCCCCGCGCGGTGGCGCGCTGGCGCCACGCGCACTGGCTCGCCGTCGGCACGGTCTGTCTGGGCGCCTTCCTCGGCCAGCTGACGGCCAGCGTCACCTCGCTGGTCTTCCCGGCGCTGCAGGAGCGCTTCGCGACCAACTTCGCGGCCGTCGAGTGGGTCTCGCTGGCCTACCTGCTGGTGCTGGTCGCGCTGCTGGCCCCGGTCGGCCGGCTCTCCGACCTGGTCGGCCGCAAGACCATGTACCTGGGCGGCTTCGCGGTCTTCGCGCTCGCCTCGCTCGGCGCCGGACTGTCGAACAGCCTGGCGCTGCTGGTGGCGTGGCGGGCGGTGCAGGCGGTCGGCGGCGCGATGATGCAGGCCAACAGCGTGGCCCTGGTGGCGCGCGGCGTGCCCGAGCACGCGATGCGCACCGCGCTCGGCATCCAGGCGGCGGCCCAGGCGCTCGGCCTGGCGCTGGGCCCGACGCTGGGCGGCCTGCTGGTGGCGCACGCGTCCTGGCGCTGGGCGTTCTGGATCAACGTGCCGATCGGCGCGCTCGGCCTGCTGGCCGGCTGGTACCTGCTGCCGCGCACCTACCCGGACGGCCGCCCGCCCCGGCCCCCCGCGGACGGCGAGTCCCGCTTCGACCTGCCCGGACTGCTGCTGCTCGCCGGCACCTCGACCGCGCTGCTGCTGGCCCTGTCGGCCGCCTCCGGCCTGCCGCTGCCGTGGTGGGCCGTGCTGGTCCTGCTGGCGGCGGCGGGCGTCCTCGGGGTGCTGCTGGCCCGGCAGGAGCAGCGCGCCGACCGGCCGATCGTCCCGCCCGGCCTGGTCAACACCCCGGGCATCCGGGCGGGCCTGGTGATCGCCCTGATCGGCTACCTGCTGCTGTTCTGCCCGCTGGTGCTGGGCCCGGTGATGCTGGCCGGCGCCGGGGTGGACCCCGCCGCCGCGGGCCTGGTCATCACCGCCCTGCCCGCCGCGTTCGCGGTCGCCGCCACGGTCGGCGGCGGCCTGCTGCCGAACGGCTGCGCCGACGCCACCCGCTGCCGCTGGGGCGCCCTCGCCGCGGCCGGCGGACTGCTCGCCCTCGCCGTCCTGCCCACCGGCCGGCTGACCACTGCGCTGCCGCTGCTCGCCCTCGGCTACGGCCTCGGCCTGCTGCTGCCCGCCAACAACGCGCTGGTGATGCGCGCCATCCCGGCCGAGAGCTCGGCGGTCGGCGGCGGCCTGGTGAACATGGTCCGCAGCCTCGGTACGGCGCTCGGCACCGCCCTGCCGGTGCTCGCCGTCCACCTGGCGGGCCCGTCCGGCGGCGGCCGGGGCGTCCTGCTGCTGCTGGCCGCCACCGCCGCCGTGGCGGCGGTCCTGACGGCGGTCGGCCGGACCGCCCGCCCCTGCTGAGGTCCGGCGGGCCGGGGGGCGTCGCGGGTCGGGCACGGGAACGCCGCGGGGCGCCGCCGGACCGGGCAGGTCCGACAGCGCCCCAGAGGTGTCACGGAGGGCTCAGGAGAGCGGCTTGGCGCCCCGCTCGGCGAGCATGCCGGTGATCAGGTCGATCTCCGACTTCTGCCCGTTCACCATGGTCTGCGCCAGGCGCTTCTCCACGTCGTTGCGACTGGCGTCGACGTACGCCTGCGCCATCTCCACGCCGCCCTTGTGGTGCTCGACCATCAGCTGCAGGTAGAACACCTCGGCCTCGCGGTCGCTCAGCCCGCGCAGCTTCGCCAGGTCGGTGTTGGTCGCCATGCCGGGCATCAGCGAGCCGTCGTGGGCCTCGTACGTGTGGCCCATCCACGCCATCGGCTTGGCCGGGGAGGCCTGGGTCAGCCCCCACTGGTCGAGCCAGCCCATCAGCATGCCGCGCTGGTTGGCCTGGGTGTTGATGATGTCGAACGCCAGGGTGCGGACCGCCGCGTCCTGGGTGCGGTCGCGCACGATGAACGACATGTCGATGGCCTGCTGGTGGTGCGCGGCCATGTCGCGGGCGAACCCGGCCTCCGCCGAGTCGGTCGCCGGGGCGGCCGCCGCCGGGGCGGTGCCGGAGGCGCTGCCGCCGCCGGCGACCAGCGCGGGCACGCCGAGCGCCAGCGCCACCGCGGCGGCCAGCGCGGCCGGCCACCACAGCGCCCGCCGCCGGCGGGCCGGGGCCTCGGCGGTCGGGTCGGCGGCGGTCGGGTCCGGCTCGCCGGTCACTGGCTGACGCTGCACGACGCGCCCGGCTCCTGGGTCTGCGGACCCTGGACGTACTTGGTGAAGAACTGCTCGACCCGCGGGTCGGACGCCTTGTCGACGATCAGCTGGGTGCCCCACGCGCTCAGCGTGATGGTGCCCTCCTCGTCGTTGTACGGGCTCATGAAGGAGTACGGGGTGACCTTGACCTTGTCCGACAGGGTCTTGACGTCGTCCGGGGTCGCCTTGGCGTTGTAGGTGACCCAGACCGCGCCGTGCTCCAGCGAGTGGACGGCGTTCTCGTTCTTCACCGGCTGGTCGTAGACGTTGCCCATGCAGTTGAGCCAGACCGGGTTGTGGTCGCCGCCGACCGGCGGGGTCTGCGGGTACGTGACCGGGGTGGTGACGTGGTTGCGGCCCAGCTTGTCGAAGGTCTTCACCCCGTCGATCGGGACGTTCGCCGCGTCCTTCTTCGCCTGGGCGGCGGCCTTCGCGGCGGCGTCCTTCTGGTCCTGGTCGTGCTTGGCGCTCAGGGTGATCCAGGCGACACCGGCGATCATCGCGGCGACCACGACGGACGAGATGCCGATGGTGATGGCCTTGTTGCGCTTCTCGCGGCGCTCCTCGGCGGCGCGCAGCTCGGCGATCCGCGCGCGGCGCTCGGCCTGCGTGGCCTTGCCGGACGCCTTGTTGTTCGACTGCTTCGAGGCGGAACCCATGGGAGTCATTCCTTGTCCCCGCCGCGCGACGTGCACGGCGGTGTGAGGGGGGTGGCTGGCAGCGGAGCCGCCGGCGCGCCCGGGACGGGGGCCGGCGGTGGGTTCCGCTCAGGACCGGTGGACCTGCAGGACGTGGAGGTCCGGCGCGTGGTCCGGGCCGGACGGCGGGGCCGGCGGCGGGCCGCAGGACAGCCCGGCCGGAGCGACCAGCCGGGGCAGCGTCACGGCGGCCGGCTGGGGCGGGGCGTTCGGAAGCTGCGCCTCCGGGCCGCAGAACGCGTGGCTGGAGCACCCGCTGCCCGGCAGCGGGTGCTCGCCGTCGGCGGCGCACCACACCAGCGGGTTGCCGTCCGCGTCCACCACCGCGACCGCGGCGTGGTGCGACGCGTGCTGCGCCGGACCGGCCGGACGGTCGGCCCGGGCGGAGCTCGCCGGGTGGTGCGCGGACAGCGCGCGGGCGTTGCCGGCGCACGGCAGCAGCGCGAGCAGGCCGACCAGCAGCAGGGACCACAGCACCACGGCCGGGCGGCGGTCCGCGACGGCGGACCTTCCCGGGGCGGGTGCGAGGGAGCCTGGCGCGGTCATGCGCACATATTAATCAGCCGAACGGGTGAAGCGGTGCCCCCCTGGGGACTTCATTTTCCGGCCGGACCCGGGTCGTTCGAGGGCAGGAAGAGCCTGTTCGGGGCGGTTTCGGACGCCACCGGCACCCGTCCCGCCGACGTGGCCGGAACCGCCACCCGGGGGGTCTCGCGATGTGCCCGAATCCCGGACACCGCCCTCGTCGTTGGGGAGAATGACGTCGAGCCAGGGAAACCCCGAACCCGCTCGGTGGACGGCACGCACGGCACACGGACGGCACACAGGGACGAGGAGCGGCCAGTTGAGCGACCACGGCGGCGCACCCCCACACCATCACCGGCCCGAGGACAGCTGGTGGCACGCGGTCTACGCGGGCCCCGCCGACACCCTCCCCGACACCCCGGACACCGCGACAGACACCGCCACCGTCGACGACTGGTTCGACTCCGCCGCCGGCCTGATCGGCCCCCCGCGCACCGAGACCCCACCCGCGAAGCCCGCCCGGACCGACCCCCGCTTCGCCCTCACCCAGCCCGCACCGGCGCCCGCACCGCCGCCGCCCGCCCCCGCACCGGCCCCCGCGCCCGCCCCGCTCCCGCCACCGGCGGTACCCGCACAGGGCGCGCCGCCTGCAGCCGCACCGGCGGCGCCCGCACACCCGCACCGGTCACCGACGCCGCCCCCGGCCGAGCCCGACGCGCACCCCGGCCCGGGAGCCGAGCCGTGGCCCGCCGTGACCGGGCCCACCGTGACCGGGCCCGCCGGGCCCGCGCCCGCTGCGCCTGGTGTCGCGGAGCCGCCCGCTCCGGCGGAGCCGGTGTGCACCGAGCGGGAACCCGCCGTACCGGTGGACGGGTCGCTGCCCGTCGATCCCGTCGCTCCGGTGGCGGAGCCGGTGCCGGCCGGGGCTCTGGCTGCCGGGCGGCGGGCGCGGGTGGAGGGGGCGTTGCCGCACGTGGGGGAGCGGCCGCCGACGTACGCGCCGGAGCCGACCGCGCTGCCCGCCGCCGATCCCGACGTCCTCGCGGCGGTCGTGCCCGACACCGTGGTGGACGGCGCGCAGTACGGCGGTACGGTGCTGCGCGCGGCGTCCGTCCGGGGCGATTCGGCGCGGTTCCGGGGTGAGCCGCGGCGCGATGCGCTGTTGACGGTCCGGTTCGGCAGCGGGGAGGACGGCCTGCTGCTGTGCGTGCTGGCGTCGCCCGCCAGGGAGGCGGACGCGCAGTGGGGTGCGGGCGCCGCCGCGGAGGCGGCCCGCCAGCTCGCGGGGGCGGTCGGCCGTTCCCGCGCCGAGCTCGCCGCGGACCTGCGGACGGGTGCCCGTGACCGGCTGCGGTACGGCCTGCAGCGGCTGGCGGTCCAGGCGGCGCTTCCGCTGCGCCGCGGGGATGCGCTGGACGACCGGCCGGAGGAGCAGCCGGACGTGCCCGGTGGCGAGCACGGTTCGCTGCACTGCGTCCTGGTCTCGCTGGACCCGGCGGCCTCGCACCGGGCCGCGTTCGGCACCGGCCCGGGCGGCCTGTACCTGCTGCGTTCCGGCCACTGGATCGACGCGTACGGGGCGCGCCTGCTGCACCACCCGGACGGCGAGCCGGTGCTGGCGGCGCAGGCGGTGCCGGGGCCGAGGCCGTTCCGCTTCCGGCTGGTGCCGGCGACCCCGGGCGACATCCTGCTGCTCTGCACGCCGGGGCTGGCGGTGCCGATCGCGGACGAGCCGGCGGTCGCGCACTTCCTGTCCAGTCACTGGGCGCATCCGCACCCGCCGGGCACGGTGGACTTCCTCCGCCAGGTCCAGGTGCGGGCCAAGGGCTACGCGGACGACCGGACCGCGGTCGCGCTCTGGACGGAGTGACCGCGGCCTTGCAGGCCGGTGCGGCGGTCAGCCGCCGAGCAGGGCGGCGGTGAGGGCGGAGACCTGGGCGGTGGCGCGTTCGCGGTCGGCGCCGGGCAGGCCGATGGCGATCGGGACGGCGAAGCCGTCCAGCGCGGCCCGCAGCTGTACGGCCCGGTCCTGGGCGGAGCGGGCGCCGTCGTCGGCGGCGGTGAAGACCCCGGCGGCGACGCCGGCGGTGATCAGTGCGACCAGGTCGGCCTGCCAGGGCGCCTCGATGTCCAGCTGTCCCTGCCGGATCTCGGCGCTGGCGGGGGAGCGTCCCCACACCTCCAGCCAGAGGATCCAGCGCGGGTCGCCGGGCCCCTCGGGCAGGTACAGGTCGATGTAGGCGGCGAGCCGCTCGCGGACGTCGCTGTCGGCGCGGGCGAGGGCGGCGCGGCGGCGTTCGCCGAGCTGCTCCTCGCTCCAGCGCAGGGTCTCCAGCAGCAGCTGGTCCTTGCTGCCGAAGTAGTAGAGCAGGTGGCCGGCGCTCATCTGGAGCTGTTTGCCGAGGCCGGCCATGGTCAGCTTGGCGAGCCCGTGCTCCGCGATCGCCGCTCGGGCCGCCGCGAAGACCTCTTCGCGCGGCCGGGCCGGACGTCGCGCCCGCACCTCGCCCATCTGCACTTCCTCCCGGATTCTCCGGGGTGTTCCCGGCTGCTCGGCCCGACCTCCCCACGATACGGCGCCCGCTCCGCGCGTCGTCGGCGCGGGCCGCCGGATCACCAGCCGCCGTGCTCCTGGCCGGACGCCTCCTCCTCGCGTCCGGCCTTCCGTCCCGCCTCGTACACCTTGCGGACGAAGTCGGCGGCCCGCTGCTGGTCGAGGTCGTCGGTGAGCCGCATCAGTTCGTCGGTGAACTCGATCAGCCAGTGTGTGGTCATGACCCCATGACACCCCGTCCGCCGTCGGCCTGCACGCCGTCAGCCCCGCCGGGGTTCCCAGCGGAGCAGGCGGCGGGCGAGGACCGCGACGGCGGCGAGCCAGGCGGCGATCATCAGCAGGGAGGGGCCGGCGGAGGTCCAGCCGTGCAGCAGGTCGAGGTGGGGGAGCGGTCCGCCCTCCCAGCTCTCCGTGCCGAAGTCGCGGCCGAACCAGGCCGTCCGCAGGCTCTCCACGACCGGGGCCAGCGGCAGCGCGTGGGCCGGGCCGCGCAGCCACTCGGGCAGCGAGGCGACCGGGCTGAACACGCCCGCGCCGAACATGCACAGCACCAGCACCGGGGTGGCCACCAGCGGGGCGACCTCGCTGCTCGGCGTGACCCCGGACAGGGCGATCGCCAGCACGGCGAACAGCAGGTAGCCGCCGACCAGGGTGAGCAGCAGCAGGACCGGGTCGGCGGGCAGCGGCGCGCCGAACCAGCCGACCGCCACCCCGCCGAGCACCAGCGCCTGCAGCAGGACCACCACGCCGCCCGCGCCCAGCTGACCGGCGAAGATCGCGGTCGGCGGGACCTCGGTGCCGCGCAGCCGCTTGAGGACCAGGTCCTCGCGGCGGGCGACCACGCCGTTCAGCAGGTTGATGAACGAGGTGACCAGCGCCAGCCCGAGCAGGCCGACCGCGACGTACCCGGCGGCGTTGACCCCGCCGATCTGCCGGCCGCGCAGCGGGGCGGCGATCACCAGGTTGAGCAGCACGGGCAGCAGGAAGCCGATGAAGGTGGAGCGCCGGTTGCGCCAGAACACCTTCCAGGAGAGGCCGAACTGCCCCTTGGCGTACGAGATCCAGGTCATCGCGGCAGCCCTGCCTTCGGACGGGAGTAGTCGGTGCGGTCGAGGTGCCCGGTCGGGGCGAGGTGCGCGGTGTGCTCGTTGCGGTCGGCGAGGTCGAGGAAGAGGTCCTCCAGGGAGCCGCCCCGGACCTCCAGGCCGTCCAGCTCCACGCCGCGGCCGGCGGCCCAGGTGTGCAGGGCGGCCAGCGCGGGGGCGCTGCGCGGCACGGTGTACACCGCGCGGCCGTCCGCGAGGGCGGGCAACGCGCCGTCCAGGGAGGGGAGTTCGCCGATCGTGCAGCCGCGCGGGACGGGCAGCGCGATCCGGTCGCCGCGGCCGGCGAGGACCTCGCCGACGGTGCCGGTGGCGGCGATCGCGCCCCGGTCCATGATGGCCACCCGGTCGGCCAACTGCTGGGCCTCCTCCAGGTAGTGGGTGGTCAGGACGACCGTGGTGCCGGCCGCCTTGAGCTCCTGGACGAGCCGCCAGGTGGTGCGCCGCGCCTCCGGGTCCATGCCGGTGGTGGGCTCGTCCAGGAAGAGCAGTTCGGGGCGGTTGAGCACGGCGAGCGCCAGGTCGAGCCGGCGGCGCTCGCCGCCCGACAGTTGGCCGATCCGGGTGGACGCCTTGGCCTCCAGGCCGACCAGGCCGAGGACCTCGGCCGTCGCGCGGGCCCCGCTGATGAAGGAGCGCCAGCTGTCGACCGTCTCCTTGACCGTCAACTCCTTGAAGAAGCCGCCCTCCTGGAGCATCACTCCGGTCCGGCGGCGGACCTTCGCGCCGTCCGCGTACGGGTCGAGGCCGAACACCCGCACCGTGCCGGCGGTCGGCGGGTGGTAGCCCTCCAGGACCTCCAGGGTGGTGGTCTTGCCGGCGCCGTTGGTGCCGAGCAGGGCGAAGAGTTCACCGCGCGCGATGGTGAAGGACACCCCGCGCACGGCCTCGTATTCGCCGTAGCTGCGCCGCAGGCCGTCCACTTCGACGACCGGCGGCCGGGAATTCTGTGAGCTGCTTTCAGGTGTCATGGAATACAGCGTGACCGGAGTCCCTGCTTTCATGCAAGAGGTGCTGTTTTCGCAGGTCAGAGCCCATTCAAAATGTCACGGTGAGGGTTGTGACATTTTCTCTGCGGCAATTCTGACATCCCGTACTGTTCCTGCCCCGGCGGACGGGCCATATTTGAGTCATCGCCGGGAGCGAAACGGAGAAATCCGAAAGAGCGACCGGGACGGAAAGCGGTGACCGACCCCCTGAGCGGGCCGGCGCCACAACCGGAGGGAGACCCCCATGGCCGAGAACCTGAACACCGAGAACGAGCAGTTCGACATCGAGGTCGAGGAGCTGGACACCGTCAACGGCGGCGTCAGCGTCTCCTCGCTCCTCTCCGCCGCCTGCCCGGTCTCCAGCTTCAGCTCCATCTCGAACTCCGCGGCCGAGACCGCCGCCGAGTAAGGGTTCCGTGCGCTGGGGTGGGACCGTCCGCGGTCCCGCCCCAGCACCCCGCCCGGCCCCGAGCATCAGACAGCGCAAGCGAAACGGAAGAAGGAGAGCCGGGCGACATGGACAGCCTCCGGCACGAGCTGACGCGGTTCATCCAGCAGCCCGCCGCGCAGCAGGACCCACCCGCGCTCTACCGCAGGCTGCTGGCCGAGGCACCCGTCCTGGACCTCGGCCCGCTGTACGTGGTCTCCGGGCACCAGGAGATCCTCAGCGTCCTGATGAACCCCGGCACCGCCGTCGACCCCACCACCGTCGGCCTCCCGCGAGCGGGCGGCACGGCGCTGGTCCAGATCGTCAACCGGATGCTGCCGATGCGCGACGGCGCCGACCACACCCGGCTGAAGCGGCTCGCCACCACGGCGTTCAGCGCCCGGCGGCTGGGGCAGATGCGACAGCGCATCGAGTCCACCACCGAGCGGATGCTCGCCCCGCTGCTCGCCTCCGGCGGCTTCGACCTGGTCGCCGACCTCGCCGTACCGCTGCCGGTCGCCGTCTCCTGCGCCATCCTCGACGTCCCCGACTCCGACCACGACCGGATCACCGGCTGGGCCGGCCTGGTCGCCCGCGCCCTGCTCGACCCCTTCCCCGACGAGGCCCAGGCCGCCGAACTGGACGCCGAGTTCGCCGAGTTCCACGCGTACGTCGAAGAACTCTGCGCCGCCCGCGCCGCCGACCCCGGGGACGACCTGATCAGCCGGCTCACCGTCGCGCGGGCCGAAGGGCGGCTCGACACCGAGGAGTTGCTCGCCTTCGTGGTGATGCTCTTCGCCAACGGCCTGGAGACGCTCACCTCCGGCCTCGCCGTCGCTGCCTTCCAACTGCTCACCACGCCCGGCCTGTCCGAGCGGCTGCGGGCCGAACCCGCCGCCGCCGAGGCCGTCTTCGACGAGGCGCAGCGGCTCGGCAGCCCGGTCCGGGCCAGCGCGCGGGCGCTCACCCGCGACGTCCAGGCCGGCGACACCCTCATCCCGGGCGGCAGCGTCGCCATGCTGCTGTACGCCGCCGCCAACCGTGATCCGCGACGCTACCCCGACCCCGACCGCTTCGACCCGGACCGGGCCGACCGGCACCACCTCGCGTTCGGCCACGGTCCGCACCACTGCCTCGGCGCGCCGCTGTCGCTGATGGCCGGCGCCGCCGTCCTGCGCGGCCTCGCCGCCGCCGACGCCGAACGGCGGCTCGGCACACCGCTCACCGAGGAGACGGTCCAGCGCAGCGAGCAGTTCGCGTTCGGCGGGATGCGCGAGCTGCCGGTGTTCTGCCCGCCCCGCGACGAACTGATCGGAGCGACGGCATGACCACCGCAACCACCCCGCCGGAGGCGGAGACCCCCGCCGGAACGACCCCGACGGCCGAGTCCGGCCCGGCACCCGAACCCGCACCCACGGCCACGGCCGAGGGCTCGCGCCCGCCCGCTCCGGCACAGCCGGGTGCCGGTGGCGACGGGACGCACACGTCTGCGGTCACGCAGGTCGCGCGTCCGTCCGCCGCCGGGCCGGCGGAGTCGCGGAGCCGGGCGGCGGTGGCCGCCGCGCGGGCGGCCGCGGTACTCGAACCCGGGCTGGACCAGCCGGTGCGGCTGATCGGCGCGCGGCTGTGGGTGGCGGGCGTCGCCCTGCTGCTCGCGGTCGGCGCGGGCGCGGGCTGGGCGGCGTTCGGTTCGCTGCCGCACACGCTGACGGTGAACGCCGTGGTCGCGCACGGCCCGGCCCCCGTGCAGGTCGCCGCCGACCGGGCGGGCGCCCTGTTCGAGACCCGGGTCCGTCCCGGGGACCGGGTGGCGGCCGGCCAGACCGTCGCGGTGGTCCGGACGGCAGGGGAGGGCGACGTCGAGGTACGCGCCGCGGGCCCCGGCACGGTCACCGCCCTGCTCGCCGCACCCGGTGCGCAACTCGCGCCCGGCAGCCCGGTGGTGGCGCTCGATCCGAGCGACGCCCCGGCGGTGGTGCGACTGGTCGCGACCAGTGCGAAGGACGCGGCGCGGCTGGCGCCGGGCCGGGCGGTGCTGGTGCCGCTGCCGGGTGGCGGCGTGGTCCGGGCGGTCGTCACGGCCGCGGACCCGCTGCCGGTGGCGGCCGGTTCGCTGGCCGGCACGCTGCCGGTCGCCCCGCCCGGCCTGCCCGCCGGGGACACCCCGGTGTGGCTGGCGTACGCCCAACTCCCGGACGGCATCACGGTCTCCGCGCCGTTCACGCTCCCGGTGAAGGTCGACCTCGGCGCCCGCCACCCGTACCAGGCGGTCCTGAACAAGGAGCCCCGCCGATGAGCATCGACATCCGCCCGGCCGGCCCCGACGCGAACGCGTCCACGGCCGACGGGCCCGACACCTCCGCCACCAGGCTTACGACGGTCACCGTCACCGGCGGAGCCCAGGCCGGGCAGACGACGGCCACCGTCACCGGCGGAGCCGGTTCGCGGAAGGTCTCGGCCGAGCCCGCCGCAGGCGGTGTAGCGGCTGCCGCCGGATCGCCCGGCGACGCCGATGCGCGCGCTGCTGCTTCCGCCACCGTCACCGGCGGAGCCGGGTCCCGCGGGGCGTCGGCCGAGCCCGCCGCAGGCGCAGGGCCGGCTGCCGCCGCTCCGTCCGGCGGAGCCGGTGCGCCGAAGGCGTCGGCCGAGCGCGCCGCAGGCGGGACGCGGGGGCGGCGGTACCTGCGGACGCCGACCGTGCCGCAGATGGAGGAGCAGGACTGCGGGGCGGCGTGCCTGGCCGTGGTGCTGGGGGCGTTCGGGCGGCGGGTGACGCTGCAGGAGGCGTCCCGCGCGTGCGGGGTGAGCCGGGACGGCGTGAGTGCCGCGGCGGTCGCCCGTGCGGCCGGGCGGTACGGGCTGGTGGCCCGGGGCCGTCGGGTGGTGCGCGGCGAGGGCCGGTCGGCCGGTCTGGACGCGGTGCCGGTGCCGTCGATGGTGCTGGTGACGGGTCCGCACTTCGCGGTCTTCGAGGGCATCCGGCGGGGCCGGGTGCACATCAACGATCCTTCGCTGGGCAGCTATTCGGCGACTCCGGCGGAGTTCTGGGACTCGTTCGCGGGGATCGCGGTGGGTTTCGAGCCGGGTCCGGACTTCGAGCGCGGCGGCCGTCGCTTTCCGCTGCTGCGGTCGCTGACCGCGCGCCTTCGCCCGTATCTGGCCCCGCTGCTGGTGGCCGTCCTGGTGGCGATGCTGGTCACCGTGCCGGGTGTGGCGGCAGCGTTCCTGCTGCGCGTGTACCTGTCGGCGGTGGTGACGGGTGGCGCGTCGGACTGGGCGGTGCCGTTGACGCTGGCGGCGGTCGGGGTGACCGGGCTGGTGCTGCTGGGGACGTGGCTGCGGCAGGCGCTGGTGAACCGGGTGCTGGAGGCGATGGCCGCGCATTCTTCGGCGGGTTTCCTGTGGCGGATGCTGCGGCTGCCGGGCGCGTTCTTCCACCGCCGGCAGTTGGGCGGTCTGGTGACCCGGGTGCAGTTGAACGACGGTCTGGCGAATCTGCTGTCGCACCGGGTGGCGTCCGCCGCCGCGTCGGCGGCGTCGTCGGCGGTGCACCTGGCGGCGCTGGTCTGGCTGGTGCCGGAGCTGGCCGCGGTGCCGGTCGCGGTGGCGGTGCTGGACGCGGTCGCGCTGCGGGTCGCGGACCGGCGGCGCGGCGGGATGATCCACCGCCTGCACGCGGAGCAGTACAAGCGCGACGGTGTGGCGTTCGCCGGGGTGTCGGCGATCGAGACGGTGAAGGCGGAGGGCGCGGAGGACTCGCTGTTCCGTTCGTGGGCGGGCTGGCAGGCGCGGGCCGCGCACACGGGTCAGCGGGTGGCGCAGGTGGTCCTGGTGCCGCTGTCGCTGCCGGGGGCGCTGAACTCGGCGGCGAGCGCGGCGGTGGTGGTGGCCGGTACGGCGCTGCTGATCGGTGGTTCGCTGTCGGTCGGGACGCTGCTGGCGTTCCTGCTGCTGCTCAACGGCTTCCTCCTGCCGGTGTCGCAACTGGTGGGCACGGGTGCGGAGTTCACGGTGGCGCGGGCACAGAACGCGCTGCTGGAGGACGTCGAGACGTCCGAGCCGGACCCGTACCTGGCGCCGGTGCTGGACGCCCCGGCGGAGCCGGTCGCGCTGCGCGGTGAACTGGAGCTGCGGGACCTGGCGTTCGGCTACGACCCGAACCGGCCGGCGACGGTGGACGGCGTCTCGCTGACCGTGGCCCCGGGGGAGTGGGTGGCGGTGGTCGGGTCCAGCGGCAGCGGCAAGTCGACGCTGGCCCGGCTGGCGGCGGGGGTGCTGCGGCCGTGGAGCGGCGAGGTGCTGCTGGACGGCCGGCCCCGCGAGTCCTGGCACCGGGCCGTGGTGACCGGCCAGGTCGCCTACGTGGAGCAGCAGTTGCGGTTCTTCGAGGGCACCGTCCGGGACAACCTGACGCTGTGGAACCCGGCCGCCGACGAGGGTGCCCTGCACCGGGCGCTGGCGGACGCGGAGGCGACGGAACTGGTGCGCCGGCGCGGCGGGTTGGACGCCGGGCTGGTGGAGGAGGACGCCCGCAACCTGTCCGGCGGCGAACGGCAGCGGCTGGAGCTGGCCCGCGCGCTGGCGCTGGACCCGGCCCTGCTGGTGCTGGACGAGGCGACCTCCGCGCTGGACGCGCACACCGAGGCGGCGGTCAACGCCAACCTGCGCCGCCGGGGCGTGACCTGCCTGGTGCTGGCGCACCGGGCGAGCACCATCCGGGCGGCCGACCGGGTGGTGGTGCTGGCCGGCGGCCGGGTCGTCCAGCAGGGCACTCCGGCCGAGCTCGCCGACCAGGACGGCCCGTACCGGGACCTGCTCGGCGAGGGCGGTCGCGGCGTCGGCGGCGACGCCCCCAACGGAACCGAGGAGTCGGCATGAGCACCGCGACGATCGACCCCGCAGCGCGCACGGCGGCGGAGGCCGCCACGAGCACTGCGGAGGGCACCGCCGCCGCGAACCGGGCCGCGCTGGCCTCGGCACTGGGGGGTCTGCAGCCCGGCGGTCGTCCGCCGGCAGCGCCGCGCGACCGCGCGGACCAGGCGCAGGCCGTCCTGCGGGCGCTCGGCTTCGAGGGCCCGGCGGAACTCCCGGGCGCGGTACGGAAGGCGGCCGATCCGCTGACCGCGCTGCTGCGGCTGCTGGGCGTCCGCTGGCGCCCGGTGACCCTGCCGGCCGGCCCGGACGGGCACGGCGACCCGAGCGGCACGGACGGCCCGATGGTCGGCTTCGCGGCCGACGACGGCCGCCCGGTCGCCCTGGTCCCGCGCCCGAACGGCCGCCACCGCCGGCACGACCCGGCCGCGCCGGCCGGCCGGCGCGGCGGGCCCGCGCTGGTGCGGCAGGCGCTGCTGCTGCACCGGCCGCTGCCGGCCGGGGCGCCGGGGCCGGGCGGGCTGCTGAGGTTCGCCCTGGCGGTGCCCGGGGCCAAGCGTGACCTGGGGGTGCTGTGCGCGGCGGGTCTGGCGTCGGCGCTGCTGGGTCTTCTGGTTCCACTCAGCACCGGTGTGCTGCTGCCCGGCCTGCTGCTGGCCGAGCGTCATCCGGTGCGGTGGTTGGCGGTGCTGCTGGGTTCGGCGGTGGTGGCCTCGTGGCTGCTGGTGCTGGTCCGCAACACCGCCGCGGTCCGGCTCACCGGCCGGGTGCAGCACGCGCTCGAACCCGCTGTCTGGGACCGGCTGCTGGCCCAGGACGCACGGTTCTTCCGCGACTGGACCACGGGTGACCTGGTGCACCGGGCCAATGCGGTCGCCCAGGCCCGGCAGGCGCTCTCCGAGGTGTTGGTGGGCGCGGTGCTGGGCGCGGTGTTCGCGTGCACGGGACTGTCGGTACTGCTGCTGATCGACTGGCGGCTCGGCGGGCTGCTGCTGCTCGCCGTGCTGGCGGTGATCGCCGGGCTGCTGCTGCTCGGCCGTCGGCGCCAGCGGTACGAGTCCGAGGTGTACGCGGCGCACGGGCGGCTGCACGGCACCCTGTACGGGCTGCTGCTGGGCATCGACAAGATCCAGACCGCCGGACGGGAGATCCAGGCCTTCGCCCGATGGGCCGTCCCGTTCGCCGCGCAGAAACGCGCGGACGCGGCCGCGATGCACGTCGATGCCGCCGCCGGGGCGCTCACCTCGGCCCTGCAGCCGCTGCTGCTCACGGTGCTGCTCGCCGGGGCGACGTTCGGTTCGGGCGCGGAGACCGCCCATCTGATGGCCGCGGGTGTCGCGGCCGGACAGGTGGCCCTCGCGCTCGGCCAGGTCACCCATGCGGCGGCGAGCGCGTACGGGGTGGCGCCGGTGCTGGACCGGCTCCGGCCGATCCTCGCCGAGCCCGCCACCGCCGTAGCCGGCGCCGGGTCCGGGGCCACGACGGTGGCCGAGGACCCGGGCCGGCTCGGCGGGGCGGTCGCCCTGGACGGGGTGACCTTCCGCTACCCGGGGACGGCCCTGCCCGCCCTCGACGGGGTGTCGCTGCACGCCGCGCCGGGGGAGTTCGTCGCGGTGGTCGGCCCGTCCGGGGCGGGCAAGTCCACCCTGATCCGGCTGTTGCTGGGCTTCGAGCAGCCGGAGGCGGGCGCCGTCCGCTACGACGGGCGGGACCTCGCCGGGCTGGACGCCCGGCTGGTCCGCCGCCAGGTCGGCTCGGTCCTCCAGCACGGCCGCATGCTCCGCGGCTCGCTGCTGGAGAACCTGGCCGGCGCCGATCCGGACGTCGAGGAGGACCGGATCTGGCGGGCCGCCGAACTGGCCGGCATCGCCGCCGACCTGCGCGCCCTGCCGATGGGCCTGGGCACCAGGGTCGGCGAGGACGCCCAGGGCTTCTCCGGCGGCCAGGTGCAACGCCTGCTGCTGGCCCGGGCCCTGGTGCGGGAGCCGTCCGTCCTGCTGCTGGACGAGGCGACCTCCGCGCTCGACAACGCCACCCAGGCCAGGGTCGCCGAGGCCGTCGCGGGCCTCGACCGCACCCGGATCGTCATCGCCCACCGACTGAGCACCATCCGCACCGCCGACCGCATCTTCGTGCTGGACGGGGGACGGGTGTCCGCCGAGGGCACCTACCGCGAACTGCTCGGCAACGACCCGCTGTTCACCCGCCTCGCCCGATTCCAGGAGATGTGAGATGTCGCTCGACCTGCAGACCTGGCTCCGCACCACCGGGAGTCCGGCCCCCACCGGCGGCACCGCCGCCGGACCCGTCCTGCTGCCCGACGTGGCCGGCGGCGACGAGCGGCTGCGCGCCGTGGTGTCCGCCGCCGCGTCCTTCGAGGAACGGGCCGCCGCCCGGGCGGACGGCGAGGCGCTGTTCGAACCCGACCCGGGGGAGGACCGGCGCTCCCGGGCCGCCGCCGTGGAGACCTGGCTGAGCCGGGCGGCCGGCGAGCAGCGCGCCGCGGGCGTGCTGCTGGACCACCTGGCCGAGACCGGGCGCCCGCTCGGCGAGGGCCTGCGCCGGGTGCGCCTGGCCGACCCGGCCCGGCTGCCGGCCTGGGCGCACGCCCTGGCCGCCTTCCTGCGCGCCCAGCCGACCGACCGGGCGTCCGGCCCCGGCGCCCTGGTCGAGGGCTTCGTCCGGGCCGCGGCCGCCCTGCTGCCGAGCGCCGCGGGCGGGATCCTGGGCGTCCCGGTCACCGAGGAGGCCCGCGCCGACCTGGCGAAGACCCTGACCGGGCGGCTCACCGAGGCGTGCAACCTGTCCTTCTGCCACGAGTTCCAGCTCTCCACCGGCCGCCCCCGGGCCACCGGGTGGGACGCCGAGGGCGGCCTCGACTCCTCGCAGGACGGCTGGCTGGCCCGGCTGGAGCGGCTGCCCGGCCTGGCGTTCCTGGTCGGCACGGTCTGCCTGCAGTGGCAGCACATGTACACCGAGATGTTCGCCCGGCTCGCCGCCGACCGGCACCTGCTGGTCGGGCGGATGTGGCAGGGCACCGACCCGGGCGCGCTGGCCTCCGTCCAGGGCGACGCGGGCGACCGGCACGCCGGCGGCCGCTCGGTGGCGCTGCTGCGCTTCGCCGACGGGCAGGGCGTGGTCTACAAGCCGAAGGACATGCGGCACGCCACCGCCTTCCTCGCGCTGGCCGCGCGGCTCAACAAGGAGCTGAGCCTGGACCTGCCGCTGCGCACCGTGCTGGTGCGCAGCGACCGGGGCGACGACGGCCACGGCGCCTCGCTGGACACCGGCTGCGAGAGCGACTACGGCTGGGAGGAGCTGGTGCCCAGCCGCCCGTGCGCGGACCGCTCCGGCTTCGCCCGGTTCTACACCCGCCTCGGCATGACGATCCGCCTGGTGCAGCTGCTGGAGGGCCGCGACCTGTGGGCGGACAACCTGCTCGCGGACGGCGAGCACCCGGTGCTGATCGACCTGGAGTGCCTGCTCTACCCGCGGGTCCAGGCCCCGCCGGTGCTCTCCGCCGCCCAGCACGGGCTGCTGGACGAGCTGGAGACCACCGTGGTCCGCACCGCGATGGCCTTCCAGGCATGGACCCCGGCCGGCCGGACCGACGCCCTGGACATCGGCTGCCTCTCCCGGGTCGGCAGCCTGGAGGTCGCGCCCGGCGTGCCCGCGCTGCCGCTGCCGCCGTACCGGCCGGTGGCCGACGGCGAGCCGGCCGACCCGTGGGAGTACACCGAGCAGGTGGTCGAGGGCTACCGCGAGATGCACCGGACGCTGTACCGGCTGCGCGAGGAACTCGCCGACCCCGAGGGCCCGTTGAGCGGGTTCCGGGGGGTCTGGGTGCGCTACATCTGGCGCCACACCTGGGACGGCTACAAGATCCTGCGGGCCTCCACCAGCCCGCTGGCGCTGGACGACGGCGCCACCCGCGAGACGGTGATCGCCGGTGCGCTGCGCGGCGCCGTGGTCGCCCGGGCGGGCGACCCGGACCGCGGCGACCTGCTGGAGGTGGTCCTCTCCGAGCTGGACTCCTTCCGGATCTTCGACATCCCGTTCTTCCGCTCGCTGACCACCTCGTCCTCGGTGTTCACCGCGGACGGCCGGGAGATCCCCGGGCACTTCCAGTCGACCGGCTGGAAGCGCCTGCAGCAGCGGGTCGCCGAACTGGAGGGCTTCGACCTGGAGGCGCACGTCGGCGTGCTGTCCGGTTGCGTGGACGCCGCCCGCCTGGGCACCGAGCTGTCCCGCCCGGCGCCGTCCCCGGTCCGCCGCCGCGCGGTGCCCGGCCCCGGCGAGCTGCTGGAGCGGGCCGCCGCGATCGGCGACCGGATCCTGACCGACCGCCGCCGGACTGGCTGGCTCGGCCAGAGCTGGTACCCGGGCACCGGCCTGCGCCAGGTCGAGGTGCTCGGCCCGGACCTGGTCTCCGGCACCCTGGGCATCGCCCTGCTGTTCGCCGAACTCTGGTCCGCCACCGGCGAACCGCGCTTCCACCGGGCCTCCCACCGGCTGCTCACCGAGGCCGCCGCCCTGGTCGACCCCGACGAGCCGCGCGCCTTCTCCTTCGCCGGCGACTCCCGGCTGGCCTCCGGCGCCCCGGTGCCCGGCGGCTTCGCCGGACCGGGCGCGCTGATCCACGGCCTGGCCCGCGGCGGCCTGCTGCTCGGCGAGCCCGGCTTCCTGAGCGCCGCGCAGGCCCTGGTGCCCGGTGCGCTCACCGTCGCCCGCTCGGCCTCCGACCGGCCCGGCCGCCGGGCCAAGGTGCCGCACGCCGACCTGCCGCTGGGCACCGCCGGCCTGCTGCTCAACCTGCTGCGGCTGCGCCGCGCGTCCGGCGCCGGGCACGCCCCGACGGACGAGGCGATCCGCACCCTGGCCGCCACCGCCGTCGCCGACCTGGGCGATCTCGACGCGCAGATCCCGGAGTTCGACTTCCTCGACCTGGTGCCGGGCGGCGCCGACTCGGTCGCCGCCGCGCTGGCCCGCACGCTGGCCGAGGCGCCCGCCCTGCTGGCCGACCCGGGCGCCGTCCGGGAGCGGCTCGCCGCGCACCGCTTCGCCACCGGCACCCGCAGCGGCCGCCTGGCCTGCCTGGACACCGCGGTCTCGCTCGGCGCGGACGCCGTCGACCAGGCCGACCTGGGCAGTCTCACCCCGCCGGTCACCGGCCCGGCGCTGGCCTCGCTGACCGGCCGCGCCCTGGTCGCCACCGCCGGCGAGGCGCTGACCGCCGCCGAGGCGGGCCTGCTGCACACCGTCCCCGAGGGCACCACCGCCCTGGTGCCCGGCCCGTTCTTCGACGGCCGGGAGGCCGCCGGCCTGCTGGTCCGTGAACTGATGGAGCGTCAGCAGGCGTACGGCACCTGGTTCCCGGACCGGGCCGCCGAGGACTCCGTCAACCTCGGCGCACTCGACGGCACGGTCGCCATCGGCCTGCTGCTGCTGCGCCTGTACGACCCGGCCGCCGCCCCGCTGGCCACCCTGCGCTGAGCGCACCCGGACCCGTAAGGAGGAGTGACCCGCCATGTCCGAACTCATCGGCTTCAAACGCCACTACACCCCGTACGTCGTCGACGGCGAAGCCGTCTACCTGGTCTCCGAACGCGGCGTCTCGGTGGTCGACGGCAACCTCGCCCAGGCCCTCGCCCCGCTGCTGGACGGCACCCGCACCGCCGAGCAGATCGGCGCCGCGCTGCACGGCACCGTCCCCGCCGAGCGGGTCGACGGAGCGGTCGGCAAGCTGCGGGCCGGCGGCTTCGTCGCCCCCGCCGACCCGGCCACCGACCGGCCCGGCGCCGCCTTCTTCGAGATGGCCGGGCTGGACGGCGACGCCGCGATGGGCGCGCTGCGCACCGCCCGGGTCCGGGTCGAGGTGTACGGCGACCTCGACGTCGAGCCCTTCCTCGCCGCGCTGGAGGCCGCCGGGGTCGCGGTCGACGACGGCGCGCCGTTCACCGTCGCCCTCACCGCGGACTACCTGCACCCCGGGCTCGCCGAGCGCAACCGCGCCGCGCTGGCCGACGGCCGGCCCTGGCTGATCGTCCGCCCGGTCGGCTCGATCGTCTGGACCGGACCGGTGTTCGTCCCCGGCGCCGACGGCGAGGAGGGCGCCACCGGCTGCTGGGAGTGCCTGGCGCACCGGCTGTCCGCCAACCGCCAGTCGCTCAGCTACCTGCAGCACCGGCTCGGCCAGGACGAGCCGATCCCGACCGCCGGCGCGCACCTGCCCGCCACCCTGGCCCTCGGCACCCAGCTGGCCGCCCTGGAGACCGCCAAGTGGCTGGCCGGCGCCCGGCCCGCCGAACCCGTGGTGCTCACCCTGGACACCGTCCTGCTGGAGACCGAGCGGCACCGCCTGGTCCGCCGCCCGCAGTGCGAGAGCTGCGGCGACGGCCGGATGGTGACGGAGCGTCAGCTGAAGCCGGTGCGCTTCGAGAGCCGGCCCAAGGCGTTCACCGCCGACGGCGGCCACCGCTCCACCACGCCCGAGGAGATGCTGGACACCTACCGCCCGCAGCTCAGCCCGATCACCGGCGTGGTCACCACCCTGGTCCCGGCCGCCCGGACGCCCACCGGGCTGAAGGTCTACGTCTCCGGGCAGAACCTCTCCCGGCAGAGCGGCGACCTGCGCCAACTGCGCACCGGCCTGCGCTCGGTGAGCTGCGGCAAGGGCCGCACCGACGTCCAGGCCCGGGCCAGCGCGCTCGGTGAGGCGATGGAGCGCTACTCCGGCGTCTTCCAGGGCGACGAGGCCCGCCGGCCGGCCCGCTTCGCCGAACTCGGCGACGCCGCGATCCACCCCTCCCGCACCCTGCTGTACAGCGACCGCCAGTACGCCGAGCGGCAGCGCTGGAACGTCAAGCAGTCGATGTTCAACATCGTCCCCGAGCGCTTCCGCGAGGACGAGGCGATCGAGTGGTCCCCGGCCTGGTCGCTGACCGCGCAGACCACCCGCTGGCTGCCCACCATGTCGATGTACTACGGCTACCGGCACCGCAACGGCTTCTACGCGGCCGGCGACTCCAACGGCTGCGCCGCCGGCACCTCCTTCGAGGACGCCGCCCTGCAGGGCTTCCTGGAGCTGGTGGAGCGCGACTCGGTCGCCCTGTGGTGGTACAACCGGGTCCAGCGCCCCGCGATCGACCTGGACGCCTTCGGCGACCCGTACATCGACAAGCTGAGGGACGTCTACCGCGGGCTGCGCCGCGAGATCTGGGCACTCGACCTGACCTCGGACTTCGGCATCCCGGTGGTCGGCGCGTTCTCCCGCCGCACCGACAAGAACCCTGAGGACGTGCTGATCGCCTTCGGCGCGCACCTCGACCCGCACATCGCGCTCACCCGCGCCCTCACCGAGATGAACCAGTTCCTCGGCCCGGTCGCCGGAGACGCCGAGGGCCGGGTCAACTACGCCGGCTCCGACCACGAGCAGAAGGCCTGGTGGACCACGGCCACCGTGGCCAACCAGCCGTACCTGCTGCCCGACCCGGCCGCCCCGGCCTCCGGCCCCGGCCGCTGGCCCGTGCTGGCCGGCGCCGACCTCGCCGACGACCTGGCGCTCGCCCAGCGGCTGGTCGAGGACCGCGGCATGGAGTTCCTGGTCCTCGACCAGACCCGCCCGGACGTGGGCCTGCCGGTCGCCCGGGTGATCGTCCCCGGCATGCGGCACTTCTGGGCCCGCTACGCCCCCGGCCGCCTCTACGACGTGCCGGTGGAGCTGGGCTGGCTGAAGGAGCCGACCCCGGAGAGCGAGCTCAACCCGATCCCGATCTTCATCTGACGCCGCGTGCGGAGCCGCCGGGCCGACGGGTCCGGCGCCCGCCCATCTGGGGAGAGGTACCCATGACCGTCATCGAACAGCTGCCCCCGACCCGGACCGCCGGGGGCGGACCGCTCCGCCGCCTGCTCCGGCTGCGCCCCGAGGTCGACGTCACGGCCCAGGGCGAGGACGTGGAGCTCGCCCACCCCTGGGGACGCCAGCGGGTCCACGCGCTCGGCGCCGCCACCGTCACCGCGCTCGACGCGCTCACCCGCGAGGACGCCGACCTGGACGAACTCGCCACCCGCCAGGTGCGCCTGCTCAAGCTGCTGGAGCGCTTCCCGTACCTGGTCACCACCACCGTCGCCGACCTGCTCGGCACCCCGCTGGCCACCGCCGTGCCGATCGCCCGGTCGGCCGCGCTGCCCGGCTTCGCCCGGGTCGGCGGTGCCGCGGTGCTCTCCCGCTTCGCCTACCTGCGCCGGCTGCCCGACGGCCACGGCGAGGCGTGCGTGCTGGAGTCGCCGATGGCGCCGTTCCGGCTCACCCTGCACCAGCCCGCCGCCGGCGCGTTCGTCGCCGCGCTGACCACCGCCCGGCCGGTGGCCGAGGCGGCGGCGATGGCGGGGCTGTCCGCCGAGGAGGGCGAGGCGCTGGCCGGACTGCTGGCCGGCGGCGGCTTCCTGGACGCCGGCAGCGGCTCCGAGGCGCCGCTGTGGGACTTCCACGACCTGCTGTTCCACGCCCGCAGCCGCCCCGGCCGGCACGACTACCCGACCGGCGGCGTCTTCGCCCACCAGGACATCGACCAGCTGCCCGCGGTCTCCGGCGCCGGAGCGCGCGAAGAGGGGCCCGGCATCGATCTGCCGGTCCCCGAGTGGGACACCGTGGTCGCCCGCGACCCCGCGCTCAGCGAGGTGCTGGAGGGCCGCCGCTCGGTGCGCCAGTACGCCGACACCCCGGTCACCCTGGAGCAGCTCGGCGAACTGCTCTACCGGGTGGCCCGGGTCCGCCGGATCATCCCCGGCGACCCGGCCGACCCGCACGGCTACGACGGCGTGGACCGCCCGTACCCGGCCGGCGGCGCCACCGGCGAACTGGAGATCTACCTGTCGGTGGTGAACTGCGTCGGCCTGGAGCCGGGCGTCTACCGGTACGACGCCGCCGCGCACCGGCTGCGCCACCGGGTCTTCCACCACCCGGGCGAGAAGCAGGCGTACCACGAGCTGATGACCGCCGCCTGGCGGGCCACCGCGTGCACCGTCGACCCGCAGGTGCTGCTCACCGTCACCACCCGGTTCGGCCGGCTGTCCTGGAAGTACAGCCAGATCGCGTACGCGCTGACGCTCAAGCACGTCGGCGTGCTCTACCAGACGCTGTACCTGGTGGCGACCGCGATGGGCCTGGCACCGTGCGGCCTCGGCTCGGGCGACACCGACGCGGCGGCCCGGGCGCTCGGCCTGGACTGGACGGCGGAGTCCTCGGTCGGCGAGTTCCTGATCGGCAGCCGTCCGGCCGACGTGCCGCGGACCGCGAACGGCTTCGCCGACATCGTCACCGAGGCCAGGGAGGGGTGAACGCACCGGTGCCCCGTCGCGCGCCGCAGGCGGACGGGGTACCGGGGGGACGGCCCGGCCTTACAGCCACCCGCACTCGCGGGCGATCCTGATCGCGTCGCAGCGGTTGCGCGCCCGGGTCTTGGCGATCGCCGCGGAGACGTAGTTGCGCACCGTCCCCGGGGAGAGCGACAGCGCGGCCGCCGCCTCGCGGATGGTCGCGCCGTCCGCTATTTCGGAGAGCACCGCCAACTCGCGGCGGCTGAGCGGCGTCTGCCGGTCGGTGCGGACCACGTCCAGCACCAGCCGGGGGTCGTACACCCGGCCGCCGCGCGCCAGTTCCCGGACGGCGGAGATCAGCGCCCCGGCCGGCACGTCCTTCAGCAGGACCCCGGCGACGCCGTCGGCCAGGGCGCGCTGCAGCTCGTCGGTGCGGCGCACGGCGGGCGCCAGCAGGAGCACCGCGGTGGTCGGGGCCGCCGCGCGGATCATCGCGGCGGTGGCCGGCCCGCCCGGGCCGGGGACGTCCAGGTCGAGCACCGCCACGGCGGGCCGGGTCCGGGCGGCCTCGGCGGCGGCGTCCTCGCCGCAGACCGCCTCGGCGACCACGGACAGGTCGTCCTCCCGGTCGAGCAGGGCGCCCAGCCCGGAGCGGAACAGGTGCTGTCCGTCGGCGAGCAGCACCCCGGTGGTGTCGCGGTCGGCCGCCGCCGGCACGGCGCGGACGGGGTGGAACGGGGCGGCCCGGTCGAGCGGGCGCTCCAGTGCGGTGGTCATCCGGCTACCTCGGGATCTCGGCGGGTCGGGTGCGCTGGCCGGAGAGGTCCGGTCAGCCCCAGCCCCAGGTGTCCTGGTGGCTGACGGAGGGCGAGGGGGAGGCCTCGACGTTGGCCGGGGTGCCGGCGCCGGGCAGCGGGCCGTTGGGCAGGGCCCCGGCCTCGACCGGTCCGCCGGCGGTGGTGCCGTCCGCCGTGACGACGACCGCGGGCCGGTCGGCCCCGTTCAGCTCGGCGGCGGTGGCGACGCCCGCCACGAGCAGCGAACCCAGTGCGGCAATCGCGACAAAACGGATGTTCAGCGTCATGAGGTTGCCCGATCCTCTCGCGTTCGGCTGTGCCCCGGGCTGCTCCGGAGCCAGATGGTGCGGCAGGCGGGCGTTTCAGGAACCTGGTCCGCGTCCCCCGTCGGGGGCTGCTCCCGCGGCTTTCGGTTCCGCCGTTCTGCCGACAACAACGAGAGTGGCCGCTCCGGGGGGTGGCTGTCAGCATTCGGAGCTGGCACCAGAGTGCCGTGACACCCTGAGGCCACCTCGACCCGGGCTCGACCGAGGCTCCAGCGGGGCTCCAGTGGGAGTCCGGCGGCGGGGTCGCTCAGTTCTCGGCGGGCGCCTCGTGCAGGCCCAGGGCGATCCACGGGTCCGCCTCGCACCGCTCCAGCCGCCAGCCGGCCAGCGGGCCGAACGGCACCGTCAGCACCCGGCAGGCGTGCCCCAGCAGGCGCTCCGCCTCCAGCAGCGAGCCGGCCGCGAGGAAGCACACCCCGGAGAGCTCCCCGGGCGCGGAGCGGAACCGGGCGTGCTCCAGCCGGGCCCCGGCCATCCGCAGCAGCGCCGACAGCGCCGAACGGACCGCGGGCTCGGCCGGCTCGGCCGTCCCCGCGGGCGCGGACAGCCCCACTCGGATCGCGTACATTCCTCCAGCCTGACTGATCGACAGGAGCGTGGGGCAGTAAGGTCGGTGTCACATCGACGCCTGGCATCAAGATGACAGTGCGCCGTCGGCCTTCACAGTTCGCCCATGAATCGGCCAGAATTGCCCGCAAGGGTGTTCTACGTTCCCCTCAGTAGCGCTAGTCTGACGCTCTGTCAGAAGATCAGTCCGAGACCCGGAACCGGTCCTCAGGAGGGCGAGATGGCGAGATCCCTGCCGCCGACCGGCCGACGGCCACGAGCGAAGGACGGCCGTTGACGAGCCCCGGCCCGGTCGGACTCGACCCCTTCGGCGAAGCGGTCTACCGCACCATGCTGCTCCACCCCGAGCTGGACGCCCACGGTCTCGCCGCACGGCTGGAGGCCAGCGAGCAGGAGATCCGCGAGGCCCTCGACCGGCTCGCCGACCTCGCCCTCACCCGGCCCACCGGCAGCGGCGACCACTGGCGCGCGGTCAACCCCGAGCGGGGCCTGGCCACCCTGCTCGCCCACCAGGAGGCCGAGGCCGCCCGGCGCCAGCTGGAGATGGAACGCAGCCGGGCCGCCATGGCCGGCCTGATCGCCGAGTACGCCAGCGTCCACAACCCCACCGAGCAGCGCGGCATCGAGGTGATCAGCAGCCTCGACCAGGTCCGCGACCGGCTGATCCAGCTCGCCTCCGACGCCACCGCCGAGGTGCTCTCCTTCGCCCCCGGCGGCCCGCAGCCCGCCCAGGTGATGGAGGCCAGCCGCGCCCTCGACCAGGAGACCCTGGAACGCGGCGTCCGGATGCGCACCGTCTACCAGGACAGCGTCCGCAACGACCCGCCCACCGTCCAGTACGCCCGCTGGCTGCACGGCCTCGGCGGCGCGATCCGCACCGCGCCCACCCTGCCGCTGCGGATGATCCTGGTCGACAACGCCACCGCGATCGTCCCGATCGACCCCGAGGACCCGCGCAAGGGCGCCGTCGTCCTGCACAGCCCCGGTGTCATCGCCGCCCTGCGCGCCCTGTTCGACCAGGTCTGGGAGCAGTCCCGCCCGCTCGGTGAGACCGCCCAGCGCGACCCGCGCGGCCTCACCGGCCAGGAGCGCGAACTGCTGCGCCTGCTCGCCGAAGGCCTCACCGACGAGCGCGCCGGCCAGCGCCTGGGCGTCTCGCTGCGCACCGTCCGCCGGATGATGGCCGACCTGATGGTCCGGATGGACGCCCGCAGCCGCTTCCAGGCCGGCATCCAGGTCGCCGCCCTCGGCTGGCTGGAGGCCCCGGAGGGCGCGGCCACCTGACGCCCCGGGCCGGGCGCGGAGTCCGGGCGGCGGCCCGCGGCCGGTGGTCTGTTACGGTCGTCGGGCCGGCCGCGGGACTCCGGTGCGACTTCCGGAACGTGCCTCTACAGCGATGATTCGCAGCTCGCGCCCCCATTCCCCGGCCGGCACCCCGGCGCCGAAATCCGGGCGACAGCCCCCCGGGGCGTTCTGTTACGGTCGACCGGCCGGCCGCGGGACTCCGGTGCGACTTCCGGAACGTGCCTGTAAAGCGATGATTCGCAGTTCGCGCCCCCATTCCCCGGCCGGCACCCCGACCGCCGACCGGAGGAAGCCGCATGGAGGGCTACGCCGACCTGATCGCCGCCGAGGACGTCCTGCTCTTCGTCAACGCCGCGATCACCGCCACCGGCCAGCGCGAGTTCCACTCCTCCGCGGCCGAGCAGCAGCTCTCGCTGGGCTTCCTGCACGAGTACGTGCTCGGCAACTACCGCGAGCCGTACGCCGCCGCCCTCGCGCTCGACATCAACCACCACAACGCCGCGCTGATCGTCCGCCGGCTGCTGGAGACCGCCGCCGACGCCACCCCCGAACAGCGCCGCACCGAGGGCCGGCTGATCGCCCGCCGGCTGCAACTGCTGCCTCCGCAGCGGGTCTACCGCCTGTTCGGCGAGCTCCGCCGGGCCGGGGTGAACAACCGCCGCACCCGCGCGATCCTGCGCGACTGGCTGGCCGCCCGGCCCGACCCCGCACTGGACGCCGTCAAGTACCGCGGCGGCCTCAAGCGCGTCCTGCGCCACGCCCACCTGGCACCGGCCGCACCGGAGTTGGGCGAGTTCCTGTTCGGCGCGGGCCCGCGCGGCCACTACTCGACGCCGCTGCTGAACAGTTGGCAGCGCGCCCACTACACCCAGGCCGCCCTCTACGAGCTGCCGTACACCGTCGCCGAGGGCTTCGCCCGCAGCCACCGCATCCCGCGCGCCGCCTTCCTGGAGAAGATCGCCCCCCGGCTCACCCGGCTCGAACGCCTCCGCCTGCAGGAGAACGCCCGCGAGCACCGCGCCGAAGCCGTCCGCGCCGACCGGACCGACCTCGGCCGGATGCCGCTCACCCGGCTCGCCCTCTACGCCCTCTCCCTGCCGCCCGCGCAGCGCATCGAGCGCCGCGGCGAGCTCACCGACGCCCTGCGCGCCGCCGCCCGCCGCACCGCCGGCCCGGAGGCCGGCCGCTGGGGCAAGGTCGCCGCCGTCCTCGACGACAGCTACTCGGCGTCCGGCTCCGGCACCAAGCGCCGTCGCCCGCTGGCCGTCGCCCTGGCCTGCCACTTCCTGCTCGAGGCCCTCGCCGAGCGGTACACCCCGCGGTGGACCTCCGGCCGCACCGACGCCCTGCTCGCCCGCCCGCACGGCGCCACCCCGCTCGGGCACCGCATCGTCGACGCCCTCGACACCGCCCCCGACCGGCTGGTGATCGTCTCCGACGGCTGGGACAACGCCCCGCCCGGCCTGGCCGCCGAGGTCCTGCGGATCTGGCGCACCCGGCTCGACCCCGACGCCCGAACCTCCGTCGTCCACCTCAACCCGGTGTACGACGCCGACGGCTTCGACGTCCGCCGGCTCGCCCCCACGGTGCCCACCGCCGGCCTGCGCGACGCCGAGGACCTGCCCGCCCTGGTCGAGTTCGCCCGCTTCGCGGACGGCCGCAGCGACCTCGCCGAGCTCACCGCCCACCTCGCCGCCCGCACCGACCGCTTCCTCACCACCCCTTCGCCCGAGGCCGCCCCGTGAAGACCGTCAGCCACCGACTCGACCTCACCGGCCTGACCACCGGCCCCGCCCAGGTCTGGGGCGGCGTCCGCCTGGTCCCGCTGCTGCGCGCCGAACCCGTTGCCGACCTGCGCCTGCACCAGCAGCTGTACGAGGACGAGGACGGCTGGGTCGAGAGCAGCCGCACCACCGCCTACACCTCGTACATCCCGCACGGCTTCGTCGCCCACTGGACCGGCGACGGCAGCCCGGCCGCCGCGTACGGCACCCAGCTCGGCGCCGACGCCCCCGAGCGGATGCGGCTGCCCCGGCACCGGCTCGCCAAGCGCACCGGCTCCGACCGGATGCGCTTCCTCCCGCTCCACCTCTCCCTGGAGGGTTACCTCTCCCTCCACTTCGGCGGCCCCACCATCGCCTGGGAGCACTGGTCCGCCCAGGCCCTGCGCCGCGGCCTCTCCCCGCGCGAGGAGGAGGCGTACGCCGGGACGCAGATCCGCGGACTCGCGGACGCCCTGCGGGTGTTCGAGATCCACCCCGGCCAGTGCGGCGTCCTGCTGTACACCGCGGACCTGCTCGCCGCCGCCTTCGTCGTCCCGCACCCCGACGACTACCGCGCCCTGCACCAGAGCCTGCTGCTCGACCTGTTCGGCGAACTCGTGCACCACTACGCCCTGCTGTCCGGACCCGTCCCGGACTTCCGCGCGGACCTGTCCGGCGCGGGCATCCGCACCCTCGCGGACCTGCGCGCCGCCGCCGGCCGGGCCGAGCGCGACTGGTCGGCCTTCCACGACGGCGTGATGGCCCGCGACCTGCTCGACGCCGAGTACCGGCTGCGGACCGTCCACCGGATGGGCCGCTTCACCCTCGGCCGCTTCCTGCCGGACTTCCGTCCCAAGCAGGAGAACCACATCGGCGAGACCGTCACCGACGCCGACGGCCGGGTCCTCTACCTCAAGACCTTCCGGCTCTCCGAGGCCCAGGTCCGCCGCGGTCACCTGCTCGACCGGCTCGCCGCCCACGACTGGCACTTCCCGAGCACCGCCACCGCCCTCGGCCTCACCGAACCCGCCCTCGCGCTCCGCCTCGAGAACGCCGGCTTCGGCCACCTCCTCCGCCAGGACATCCTCGACCGCTACCGCAAGACGGCCCGCAGCCGCTGAGCCGCTCCCGGGCCCGGCACGGGAGCGGCTCAGCCCGCGTGTGTCGGCGTCAGCCGACGGTCGCGGCGTACCCGGTCTCCGCGGCGAAGCCCCAACCCGGTGCGGCGTCCCACGGGTTGGCGAGGGTGTCGTCGGTGGCGTAGACGTAGCCCGCGCCGCGGCCGTACGCGGTGTCGAGGGCGCTGCGCATGGCGGGGGCGTCGGGGACGGCGTGGATCAGGTGCCAGAAGGCGGTGCCGCTGGGGTCGAAGGACGCGCCCGAGTAGTAGCCGGCCGTGGAGTTGAAGACGTTGCCGCCGAGCCAGCCGCTGCCGGTGTACGCGGCGTAGGTGTTCTCGAAGGTGACGAAGGTGTCGGCGGTGCGGTGGCCGGGCTCCAGGAAGCAGTCGGCGATGGCGGTGCCGGGGTTGTCGACGACCAGTTCCTCGGCGGCCGGGTCGATCGCGGCGACGGTCTGCTGCACGTACTGGCGCAGCGCGAGGTAGTAGTCGCGGGCGCTGTTGCCGGTGCCGCAGTCGCGGCTGACGGTGTCGAAGAAGATGCCGTCGACGTGCAGCTTGCCGTCCGCGGTCTTCAGGTAGTTGTCGACGGAGGCCTTCACGGCGGCGAGCGGGCGCCCGGCCCACTCGGTGTGGACGTAGCCGAGCACCTTGGTGTGCCCGCCGGTGGCGGTGGTCCGGGCGCGCAGCGCGTCGGCCTGGGCCTGCCAGCTCGCGTCGAACGGGTTGTCGCCGTTGTTCGGGTTGAGGACCACGACGGACGCGGCCGGGCTCGCGCCCTGCAGTCCCGTCACCATCGGGTCGCCCGGGTACACGTAAGCGGGCACCGCGATCTCCAGCCCCCGCGTCCCGGCACAGGCCTGCGGAACCCCGGCCCCGGCGGCCAGTGCCGCCCCTGCGAGAAGGGCCACCAGGCCCCGTACTCCTGCACGCATGTGCGGATCCCCCCTGCTTCGGACCGTCTGCCGACGGCCGTTCGGCTCATCGTACGCACACGCCGGAGCCGCCCGCGGAAAGGGCGGCCCCGGCGTTCTGTCGGTGCGTCAGGGGCGGGGCTGCTGCTGGGTGATGCAGTGGATGCCGCCGCCGTTGGCGAAGATCCCGGTGGCGTCGACCAGTTCGACGGTGCGGCCGGGGTAGGCCTTCTCCAGGACGGCCTTGGCCTCCTCGTCGCGCGGGTCGTCGAAGGCGCAGAGGATCACGGCGCCGTTGGCGACGTAGTGGTTGATGTAGGAGTAGTCGACCGGCTCGTCGTCCTCGTCGAAGAGGACAGTGGGGGCGGGGAGTTCGATGACCTCCAGCTGCCGGCCGGCGGCGTCGGTGGAGGCGCGGAGCAGGTCGACGATCTCCCGGCACACCTCGTGGTCGGGGTGCGCGGGGTCGGGCTGGACGTGCGCGAGGACCACGCCGGGGCGGACGAAGGAGGCGACGATGTCGATGTGGCCGCGGGTGCCGAACTCGTCGTAGTCGCGGGTGAGTCCGCGCGGGACCCAGACCACCTTGGTGGTGCCGAGGAAGGCGTTGAGCTCGGCCTCGACCTGCTCGCGGGTCCAGTCGGAGTTGCGGCCCTCGCCGAGCTGCACGGTGTCGGTGACCAGGACGGTGCCCTCGCCGTCGACGTGGATGCCGCCGCCCTCGTTGATCAGCTTCGAGGCGAAGCGCTGCACGCCGGTCAGCCCGGTGATGTGCTCGGCGATGTGCTGGTCCTTGTCCCAGCGGGCCCAGGACTGGGCGCCCCAGCCGTTGAAGATCCAGTCGGTGGCGGCCAGCCCGCCCTTGCCGTCGATCAGGAAGCTCGGGCCGATGTCGCGCATCCAGGCGTCGTCCAGCGGGCGTTCGACGATCTCCACCTCGGGGGAGACGTAGCCGCGGGCGACCTCGGTCTCACCGGTGTTGACGACCAGGGTGACCGGCTCGTAGCGGACGATGGTGTTGGCCACGGCGGCCCAGGCCTTGCGGCCGGCGTCCAGGTGCTCCGGGCTGTCGAAGGTGGGGTTCTCGGTGGGGAACGCCATCCAGGTGCGCTCGTGGGGGTGCCATTCGGCGGGCATCCGGAAGCCGGCGGCGGCGGGGGTGGTGGTCATGAGGGTCACAGGTCCTATGCGGGGGGGGGCGGGAGTTCAGAGGAAGTAGAGGCGGCTGAGCGAGACGCTGTCGGCCGGGTCGGACTTCAGCGGCGAGCCGTCGAGCGAGACCAGGCCGGTCTCGGAGACCTCGACGTGGCCGACCCGGGCGTTGCGCACCATCGAGCGCGGCCCGATGCCGCGGGTGCCTCGCACGCCCACCCGGCGCCTGCGGGTGGGGAGTTGGTCGGCGGCGACGTCCAGGTAGGAGGCCTCGGCGGCGGCCTGGGAGACGAAGGCGACCGAGATGTCGGCGGCGGTGGCCCCGTGCGCGCCGAACTGCGGGCCGAGGACCAGCGGTTCGCACCGGTCGGTGGAGGCGTTGGGGTCGCCGGTGACGCCGTACGCCGGGAAGCCGGCCTTCAGCACCAGCTGCGGCTTGGCGCCGAAGTGGTCGGGCCGCCACAGCACGATGTCGGCGAGCTTGCCGACCTCGATGGAGCCGACCTCGTGGGCCAGTCCGTGGGCGATGGCGGGGTTGATGGTGAGCTTGGCGATGTAGCGCAGCACGCGCTCGTTGTCGTCACCGCTCTCCGCCGTCCCGTACGAGCCGGTGCCGTCGAGCGGGCCGAGTTCGGCCTTCATCTTGCCGGCCATGGCGAAGGTGCGGCGGACGGTCTCGCCGGCCCGACCCATGCCCTGGGCGTCGGAGGAGGTGATGCCGATGACCCCGAGGTCGTGCAGGACGTCCTCGGCGCCCATGGTGCCGGCCCGGATCCGGTCGCGGGCCATCGCCGCGTCACCGGGCAGGTCGACCTTGAGGTCGTGCGCGGAGACGATCATGCCGAAGTGCTCGCCGAGCGCGTCCCGGCCGAACGGCAGCGTCGGGTTGGTGGAGGAGCCGATGACGTTCTCCACGCCGGCCATCTTGAGCACGTTGGGGACGTGTCCGCCGCCGCAGCCCTCGATGTGGAAGGCGTGGATGGTGCGGCCCTCCAGTACGGCGAGGGTGTCCTCCACCGACAGGCACTCGTTGAGGCCGTCGGTGTGCAGGGCGACCTGGACGTCGTACTCCTCGGCGACCCGCAGCGCGGTGTCCAGGGCGCGGGTGTGGGCGCCCATGTCCTCGTGCACCTTGAAGCCGGACGCGCCGCCCTCGGCGAGCGCCTCCACCAGCGGTGCCGGGTCCGAGGACGAGCCGCGCCCGAGGAAGCCGATGTTGACCGGCCAGGCGTCGAAGGCGTTGAACGCGTGCCGCAGCGCCCAGGGCGAGTTGACGCCGACGCCCCAGACCGGGCCGAACTCCTGGCCGATGATGGTGGTGACGCCGGAGGCCAGCGAGGCCTCCATGATCCGCGGCGAGAGCAGGTGGACGTGGGTGTCGATGGCGCCGGCGGTGGCGATCATGCCTTCGCCGGAGACGATGGTCGTGCCGGTGCCGACCACGACCTCGACGCCGTCCATGGTGTCCGGGTTGCCGGCCCGCCCGACGGAGGCGATCCGGCCGTCGATCAGGCCGATGGACGTCTTGCGGATGCCCTGGACCGCGTCGATCACCACCACGTTGGAGATCACCACGTCGCAGGTGTCGCGGACGGCGGCGGCCTTGAGGTGGAGGCCGTCGCGGGCGGTCTTGCCGAAGCCGGCCAGGAACTCGTCGCCGGGGGCCTGCGAGTCGGACTCGATCCGGATGATCAGGCCGCTGTCGCCGAGCCGGACCCGGTCGCCGGCCCGCGGGCCGTGGACGGAGATGTAGTCGTGCGGGGAGATGCTGGTCACGACTCCACCTCCGGGTCGTCGAAGTCGGTCAGGTAGCCGGTGGCGCGGGCCTTGGCGAGCGCGGCCTCCTTGGCGCCGGGGGCGTCCAGCGGGCCGTCGACCAGGCCGGCGAAGCCGATCGCGACCCGGGCGCCGCCGATCGGCACCAGGCCGACCTCGACGGTCTGCCCGGGGTCGAAGCGCACCGAGGAGCCGGCCGGCACCGCGAGGTGGGTGCCGTACGCGGCCGCCCGGTCGAAGGCCAGGCGCGGGTTGGCCTCGAAGAAGTGGAAGTGCGAGGTCACCGAGATCGGCACGGCCGAGGTGTTGTGGACCGGCAGGAGCACCGACTCCTCCACCGGGTCGTAGCCGGCGCCGGTGCCGGGCAGGGCGACGCCGGGGGCGTCGTCGCCGAGCGAGCCGGCGCCGCGGAACGGGTCGTTGACCACCGCGAGCCGGGTGCCGTCGTCGAACACCGCCTCCACCTGGACCACCCTGACCACGTCCGGCACGCCGGGCAGCACGTCGTCGGCGGAGAGCACGGTCCGGCCGGCCTCGATCGCCTCGGCGAGGCGGCGGCCGTCACGGGCCGCCTCGCAGACGGCGTCCGCGATCAGGGCGGTCGCCTCGGGCACGTTGAGCTTCACGCCGCGGGCGCGGCGCGCGCGGGCCAACTCGGCCGCTGTGAAGATCAGCAGCCGGTCCCGTTCGGTCGGGGTGAGTCGCACGGTTCCTCGCTTTAGAACGGCGTTCAAACATCCGCGGCCCATTGAACCCGGGGAGGGCCGCCGTGTCCAGCGTTGCTCTCGGCGGGGCGGCCCGCACCCGCGCGGCGTGTATCAGGGACCTGATATACATAAGGCGCCTTGTATTCATCCCGGAGGGGGAGACCCGTGCGTGCCATCCGCTACACCCGTACCGGCGGACCGGAAGTCCTGGAGACCGCCGAGATCCCCGCGCCCGAACCCGGCCCGGGCGAGGTCGCGATCGACGTCACCCACGCCGGCGTGCACTTCGCCGACGTGATGTTCCGGCGCGGCCAGTTCCCGCTGCCGCTGCCCGCCGTCCCCGGACTCCAGGTGGCCGGCACCGTCGCCGCCCTCGGCGAGGGCGTCACCGGCCTGCGGACCGGCCAGGCGGTGGCCGCGATCCCGATGGGCTTCGGCGGCCACGCCGAGCGGGTGGTCGCCGCCGAGACCTGCGTCGTCCCGCTGGAGGACGGGCTGGCCGGCCTCGCCCCGGAGCTGGCCGCCGCCACCGCCGTCAACGCGGCCACCGCCGTCGGCACCCTGCGCGGCGCCGCCCGGATCGCCCCCGGCGACCGGGTGCTGGTGCTCGGTGCGTCCGGCGCGCTCGGCCTGCTGCTCGGCCGGCTCGCCCGCGCGTACGGTGCCGAGCTGGTGGTCGGCGCCGCGAGCACCGCCGAACGGGCCGCCCGGGCCGTCGCCGGCGGCTGCCACCACGGGCTGACCTACGGCGAACTCGCCGCCCGCACGCCCGGGCTGACGGACGGCCGGGGCTTCGACGTGGTGGTCGACTCGGTGGGCGGGGAGCCGCGCGAACAGGTCCGCGGCCTGCTCGCCGTGCTCGGCCGGCACGTGGTGATCGGCAACGCCGCCGACCGCGACCTCGCCCTGGAGGCCAACCAGGTCTGGTACGACAGCTTCACCCTGGCCGGCTACAACATGGGCGGCGTGTACGGGCGGCGCCCGGACCTGTTCCGCGCCCAGTTGGAGGAGGGCCTGCGGCTGGTCGCCGACGGCACGCTCGCGGTCGACGTCCGGGAGATCGGCTGGGACGAGGTCGCCGCCGCGCACACCGCGCTGGAGCGCCGGGCCGGGGTCGGCGCCTACGTCCTGAAGGTCGGCTGAGCCCGGGGTGCCGCTACTGTCCTGTCCATGAGTACGGATCCTGCCGCGTTGCTGGCCGGTGCGGCCGGTAGCGGGCTGCGGCTCGGGCTGGCGCTGAAGCTGGCGGAGCAGGCGATGATGGCGGCCAAGGCGGAGGCGCTCCGGGAGCTGGAGCTGACGGTGCCGCAGTACGCGGTGCTGCTCCAGCTCTCGGAGAAGACCGGCATGTCCGGCGCCCAGCTGGCCCGGGGTGCGGCGGTCACCCCGCAGACCATGGCGGGCGTGCTGGCCAACCTGGAGGCGAAGGGCCTGATCGTCCGGGAGCCGTCCGAGCTGCACGGCAAGGTGCTGGTCACCCGCCTGAGCGAGCCGGGCCGAGCCCGTCTGATCGAGGCGGACGCCCGCGCGGTCGCCGTGGAGTCCGCGCTCTGGTCGGCCTTCGACGACACCGAGCGCGAGCAGTTCCGCACCTTCCTGCACCGCGCCGCCGCCGCGCTGAGCGGCCCGGACGGCCCTTAGGGTGCCGCCGGCGCCTGGGCGATGACCTGCTCGGCCAGGGTGCGGGCGGCGGCCGCCGGGTCGGTGGTGGGGCGGGTGGCGCCGGCGGCGAGGGCGCCGTCGATGAGCAGCAGCAGCTGGTCGCCGCCCGGGCCGGGCCGGGGGTGGCCGAGCCGGGCGAGCTCGGCGGCGAGCAGAGCGGAGACGTGCTCGCGGTAGGCGCGGGTGACGGCGTGCCCGGGGTGGTCGGGGTCGGCGAGGGCGAGGTCGGCGGCGAGGTAGCGGCAGCCGCGGAAGTCGTCCTGGGCGATGACCTCGCCGATCCGGTCGAAGACGGCCAGCAGCCTGGTGCGCGGGTCGTCGCCGGCGGCGTCCATGGTCTGCCGGTAGCGGGCCTCGTCCTCGGCGGCGCTGAGCCGCAGCACCTCGGTGATCAGGCCGTCCTTGCCGCCGAAGTGCTCGTACAGCGAGCGGCGGGCGACGCCCGCGCCCTTGAGCAGTGCGTCCACGCCGATGCCCGTGCCGTGCCGGTAGGTCAACTCCTGGGCGGCGTCGAGGAGGCGCTGGCGGGGGCCGGGTTCGGTGCGGGTGGTCATGGGTGCCAGGGTGCCAGGGGTTGACCGGTAGATCAACCGGTCTATATGGTCGAGGCATCAACGGTAGACCGACTGTTCTATCTATCGAGGAGTTCCGATGCTGCCTCGCACCACCGCGGACGTGATCGACCGCTTCAACCTGGCCTTCGTCCGGCACGACCCCGATCTGCTCGACGACCTGGTCGCCGAGGACTGCGTGATGGAGTCCGTCAGCCCCGCCCCCGACGGCAGCCGGACCACCGGCCGCGCCGAGTGCCTGGCCTTCTGGCGGACGCTCGCCGCCGACCGCACCACCCGCTTCGAACCCGGCGAGGTCGTGCTGATGGGGGAGCGGGCCACCATCCGCTGGCGCTACCACTTCGGCGACCGGGAGCACGTCAGCGGCGTCAACCTGATGCGGATCGCCGACGGCCGGATCGTCGAGGCCCTCGGCTTCACCAAGACCGGCGACCTCCCGCTCGCCACGGACGCCGCGTGAACGCCGTCCCCGCGCGGATGCGCAGCTACCACGTGGACAGCGGCGCCGGCATCGACGGTCTCGCCCTGCGCGAGCACCCCGTCCCGGTGCCCGGGCCGGGCCAGGTGCTGGTCGCCGTCCGCGCGGTCTCGCCCAGCTACCGCGACCTGCTGGTCCTCGGCGGCAGGTACGTGCTGCCGGTCCGCCCGGACGTCGTGCCGGTCGCGGAGGGCGCGGGCGAGGTCGTCGCGCTGGGGCCCGGCGTCGGAACCGTCCGGGTCGGCGACCGGGTGATGGCGACGCTCTTCCCCAGCTGGCAGGACGGCCCGTTCGGCCCGCAGCACCTGCCCCAGCTCGGCGGCACGCTCGACGGGCTGCTCACCGAGTACGCGCTGCTCGACGAGCACGGCCTGGTCCCCGTCCCCGCCCACCTCTCCTACGCGGAGGCGGCCACCCTGCCCTGTGTCGCGGTCACCGCGTGGAACGCGCTGACCGGCGACGGCGGGCTGCGCCCCGGGCAGACCGTGGTCACCCAGGGCTCGGGCGGCGTGTCGCTGTTCGCGCTGCAGCTCGCGCGGGCGCTCGGCGCCCGGGTGGCCGCCACCACCGGCGGGCCGGCCAAGGCCGGGCGGCTGACCGCGCTCGGCGCGGACCGGGTGGTCGACCACCGGGCCGAACCGGACTGGCCGGCCGCCGTCCGCGCGGCCACCGGCGGTACGGGCGCGGACCGGGTGGTCGACGTGGTCGGCCGGCTCGACGAATCGGTCCGGGCCGTCACCCTCGGCGGGCACATCGCGATGGTCGGCTTCCGCTCGGAGACCGCCCCGCCGATCGACGCCCGGCGGCTCTTCGCCTCCGGCGCGGTGCTGCGGCCGGTCGCGGTCGGCAGCCGGGCCCAGTTCCGCGCGCTCGACCGGGTCGTCGAGGAGCACCGGATCCGGCCGGTGATCGACCGGGTCTTCCCCTTCGAACGGGCGGCGGACGCCTTCCGGCACTACGCCTCCGGCACCGCCTTCGGAAAGGTGGTGATCGAACTTCCTCCGAACTGACGACACCTGATGTCGCGTCCGCACCCGGTGCCGCGCCCGCACCGCCAAACCTGTCGAACGGATCATTCGCACCCCTCCGAGCCCCGCTTCACCCCAGGTGGCCGGGGATGCACTGTTGCAAAGCGCTCGGAGTGGGCATGAGGATGGTCAGCAAGCGGCCGTCGACAGTGGGGGACTGGAGGACGGCCGTCCACAGAAGGGCGGGGGCGTACGTGATGGATGGTCAGGCAAGGTTCCCGCGGCAGCGGTCGGCCTCGCAGTCGGACGCGATCGGGCCGGTGCGGCCGGTGGCCGGCCCGCCCCCGGTGCACGAGCCGGGGTGCGCGCTGCACCACCGGCTGCACGCCTCGGTGGACGCCGCGGACCTGGTCGCGGTCGGCGCCATCCGGCGCCGGCTGCGCGCGGCACTGGACCGCTGGGGCGTCCCGCAGCTCGCCGACACCGCCGAGCTGCTCGCCTCCGAGCTGGTCACCAACGCCCTGGTGCACACCGGCCACGGCGCGGTGTTCGACGCGGTCCTCACCCCGGAGCAGAAGCTGCGGATCGAGGTGCAGGACGGCACCACCCGGCTGCCGGGCCGCCGGCAGCCCAGCGACTCCGCCACCTCGGGGCGCGGCCTGCTGCTGGTCGAGGCGCTCGCCGACGACTGGGGCGTGCAGCTGCGCGGCGACGGAAAGGTCACCTGGTTCGAGCTCGCCGCGGCGTGAGCGGCGGCACGGGGGACGGCGCGCGAAGCGCAAGAGCGCCTCGGCCAATATCGTGTGCGATCTTCGCCACTCGGCGCACCGGGATTGCCGCCTTGCCGAACATACGAGAGGCTAGTGAGAATGTGTGCCGGTAGGCACACCCGATCGAGCGCGGTCCTCCACCCGGACCGCCCGGCACGGCAGCGGCAGGAGAAGCATGGCGACAGAGCCCGAAGCGCCTGGGCCCGCCCGCCGCACCCCGCCGGCCCAGGTCTCCAGGAGCATCGCCGCAGCGAACCCGCTGCGCACCGCCCCGGGCCTGGCCGCCGGCCGGATCGTGCCCGCGGTCACCCGGGGTCTGCCCACCCGCAGCGGAGAGTCCACCCCCGACTGGCTCGAGCCGGCGATGGCCGCCAACGGCATCGGCTCCTTCGACTGGGACATCCGCCGCGACGTCCTGGAGGGCGACCAGCGCGCCTGCGCCATCCTCGGCCTGGACGGCTCCGCCTTCGACCGCACCTCCGGCTCCTTCCTGTCGATGCTGCACCCCGAGGACGCCCCCGTGGTGCGCCGCCGGGTCGAGCGCGCCGTCGCCGAGCTCGGCCAGTGCGGCGCCTACTACCGCACCGTCTTCCCCAACGGGGAGCTGCACGCGGTCCGCTTCCGCGGCCGGGTGCTCGCCGACGCCTTCGGCCGCGCCTCCCGGATGGTCGGCTTCGTCTGGGACGCCACCGTCGAGCTGCACAAGCGCGAGCGGGCCGGCGAGCTGGCCGCGCTGCGCGAGGACCGCTCCCGCTTCATCAAGGAGGCCGCCCGCGCGCTCTCCGAGGCGGTCACCGTCCGCGACGTGGCCCGGGTCTTCACCGAGCTCCCGCTGCCCGGCCTGCCGCCGGACGGGCTGGCCCTCGCCTCCCTGGAGGCCGGCCGGATCGCCCTGCTCGGCGCCAGCGGCTACGACGACGGGCTGCGCGAGAGGTTCGACCGGGCCCCGCTGCACCCCAACCACCCCGCCGCCGAGGCGATCCGCGGCCGCGCGCCGGTGTTCGTCTCCAGCCTCGACGAGTACCGGGCCCGCTACCCGGAGGCGGCGCCGTTCGCCAACGACAGCGGCCGCTCCGCCTGGGCCTTCCTGCCGCTGGTCGCCAGCGGCCGGCCGATCGGCGTCTGCGTGATCTCCTTCGACGACGACCGCGAGCTGGACGCCGACGAGCGCACCCTGCTGTCCACCCTGGGCGGCCTGGTCGCCCAGTCGCTGGCCCGCGCCCGGCTGCACGACGCCGAGCACGAGCTGGCGGCCGGCCTGCAGCGGGTGATGCTGCCGCGCACCGTCCCGGCCGTGCCCGGGGTCACCACCGCCGTCCGCTACCTGGCGGCCGGCTCCGGCCTGCAGATCGGCGGCGACTGGTACGACGTCGTCCCGCTGCCCGGCGGCCACGTCGGCCTGGTGATCGGCGACGTCCAGGGCCACGACGTGCACGCCGCCGGCATCATGGGCCAGCTGCGGATCGCGCTGCGCGCGTACGCCGCCGAGGGCCACCCGCCGGCCGCCGTGATGGCCCGCGCCTCCCGCTTCCTCGCCGACCTCGACACCGACCACTTCGCCACCTGCACCTACGCCGAGGTCAACGTCGACTACGGCGTGGTGTACGCGGTCCGGGCCGGCCACCTCGACCCGGTGGTGCGCCGCGGCGACGGCACCGCGCACTCCGTCCCGGTGGCCGGCGGCCTGCCGCTCGGCGTCGCCCCCGACGAGGAGTACCGGGTCACCCGCTTCTCGCTGGACCCGGGCGAGACCGTGGTGCTCTGCACCGACGGCCTGGTCGAGGCCCGCGACATGGACCTGGACACCGGGTACGAGCGGCTCTGCGACGCGGTCGCCGGGTACCTGCCCGCCGTCGGCGAATCCCCCCGCGAACCGCTGGAGGAGCTGGCCGACCGGATCACCGCCCGGGCCGCCGACTCCAGCGAGCGCGAGGACGACATAGCGCTGCTGCTGCTCCGCTGGGACGGGCCGGCCGGCGGCCTGGCCGCCCAGCAGCTGCGCCGCCGGATCGGCCAGGCCGACCTGGCCCGGATCTCCGAGCTGCGCGGGGAGCTGCGGGACGCGCTGCGCCGCTGGGGCGTCCCCGAGATGATCGACACCGCCGAGCTGCTCGCCTCCGAGCTGGTCACCAACGCGATCCGGCACACCGACCGGGACGCGATGTTCACCGCCCGGCTGTACCAGGACGGCGGGCGCCCGCGCCTGCGGGTCGAGGTCGAGGACGAGTCGGACCTGTGGCCCACCCGGCGCACGCCGGGCGAGCAGGCCTCCTCCGGTCGCGGCCTGATGCTGGTCGAGGCGCTCGCCGACGGGTGGGGCGTGGAGCCCCGCGGCACCGGCAAGCGCATGTGGTTCGAACTCAGCTGAGCCCGGCTCAGCCGAACTGCTGCTCCAGGTCCTTCAGCTTCTGCTCCAGGGAGTCCAGCCGGGGCAGCGTGATGGTGTCCTCCTCCGGCGTCAGGTCGACGCTGCGGCGGACCGGCAGTCCGGCCGGGGCGACGGCCGGCCCGCCGGGCCCGGTCGGCTCGGCTATGGCGGGCTCCGAGCCGGTCGACACGGGCTGCGGGGCCTCCAGCTGGCGGGCCGCCGAGCGGTGCCGCCAGCCGCCGGGCTGGCGCCCGATCGCGCGGATCTCGGCCCGCTCCCGGCGGCTGGCCATCCGCCGCCGCTCGCGGTTCTCGGCGGCGGTCCGCTTGTCGTCGCGGACCTCCTCCACCGCGTCGTCGAGCGTGCGGACGCCCTCCAGCAGCATCAGCGACCAGGCCGCGTACGTCTCCAGCGGGGCGCGCAGCCAGCGGACGATCCGGATCTGCGGCAGTGGGCGCGGCACCAGCCCCTGCTCGCGCAGCGCGGCCCGGCGGGTCTGCTTCAGCGCCCGGTCGAACAGCACGGCGGCGGAGAGCGACATGCCGGCGAAGAACTGCGGGGATCCGGCGTGGCCCAGGCCGCGCGGGGCGTGCACCCAGTTGAACCAGGCGGAGGCGCCGGCGAACAGCCACACCAGCAGGCGGGAGCCGAGCGCCGCGTCGCCGTGGCTGGCCTCGCGGACCGCGAGGACGGAGCAGAACATCGCGGCGCCGTCGAGGCCGAACGGGACCAGGTACTCCCAGCCGCCGGAGAGATTCAGGTTCTGCTGGCCGAAGCCGACCAGGCCGTGGAAGGAGAGCGCGGCCGCGACACCGGCGCAGCAGAACAGCAGCACGTACGAGGCGCCGCCGTACAGGGATTCCTTGCGCCGTCGGCGTTCCTCGGAGCGTTCCCAGGAATCCGGTCCGCCGGCGGCGGCGACCTGCGCCCGGGTGCGGGCGACGGCGACCACGGCGGAGGCGGTCAGCAGGACGGCCAGCCCCAGTCCGGCCCAGCCCAGCGGTATGTCCGACAGTCTCATAACCTGAACCAGCCTCGCTTTCCACCTGGTGGCGGCCGCCTCCGTGACAGCGCCCACCATCATCTCGGAGGAATTGCGGCGAGGACGACCGGTTCGGGATCAATACGTCATTCGGGGACAATCCCCGAACTCGCGGTCGAGATTCGATCGGAATGTCGCCGCTATTTCTCGCGGGGGCAGCTGAAACAGGCTTCCTCGGGGCGGACGGTGTAGTAGAGGCAGCAGCTCACCCTGTCCCGCAGCCACCGGCCGTCCGCCTGCCGGAAACCCGCCGCGCCGACGAACGGCGGGTGGCCGGGGCCGGCCGGCAGCAGGGCGTCGAGCTCGGCCGTCGCCCGGTCCTCCTCGCCGAGCAGGCCGCCCACGTACCAGAGGCCCTCGACGACGTCGTCCGTGGTCATGCCCCACAGGGTGTGCGGCCCGCGCCGGACCCGGGGGCGGAAGGCGGCCAGCACCGGCGTCAGGTGCTCGGCGACCGCGGCCAGCAGCTCGGCCCGCAGCGCCGCCTCGTCCGGCACCACCCGGGCGCCCGGCGCCGCGGCCGCCGGATCGTCCGGCAGGCAGGCGAACTCCACCGGCTGGACGGTGAGTTCACCGGTCGAGCGGTTGATCGACACCCGCTCGACGGGCAGCCGGGGCACCCGTCGCTCCAGGAACCACGGCACGGTGAAGGCCAGCGCCAGCGGCCAGGTGTACCGGTGCAGGCAGAACCCGGCGGTGACGTCGGGGCGGGCGGCCCGGCCGTACAGCTCCAGGCCGAGCTCGGCGTCGAAGGCGATCATCGCGTCCAGCGCGGCGCCGCCGCCGGCCAGGTCGGCGGCGGCCGTCCAGCCCCCGCCGGACCGCGGCGGCGCACCGTGGATCCGCAGGTCCGGAAGGGCCGCGGACAGCCGGGCCCAGCTGCCGGCCAGGGGTGCGGCCCGGCCGTGGGCGGCGGCGCGCGGCTCGACGCTGCTCGCGGTCATGCGGGGCCCCCTGGGAAGGGCCGACCGGAGCTCGGCGGAGCCCGGACGGCATGCGGTGAGGACCTGCCCGGGGGCTCCCCGGGCAGGTTAGGCTCACCTTAGCTGATGCCGTCCCGCACGTCCTGCCCGATGCGGCCGTCCGGGGGACCGGCGGGCGCGGGCACGATGCCCAGGCGGCCCACCAGCCACACCGGCACGCCCCCGAGCGCCTGCACCAGCCGGGCCGCCTCGGCGCGCAGCCGGGTCGCCTCGGGCGGCTCGCACACCTCGGCGAGCGAGGCGAGCGCCGGGGCGACGCCCACCGTGAAACCCAGGTCCTCGCGCAGCTGCAGCGAGGCCCGGAAGCCCTCCCGGGCCCGCTCCAGGTCGCCCGCGCGCTGGGCGAGCGCGGCCAGATGACGCCAGGTCGAGGAGCGCAGCAGCCGGTCCCCGCGCTGCTCCGCCGCGTCGTGCGCCCGCCGGTACGCGGACTGCGCCGCGTCCGGGTCGTGCAGCAGGTTCTCGGCGACCAGACCGCGCCGGAAGTCCAGCAGCGGCCGGCCCGGCGCGTCCGGCGGCAGCAGCGCGGAGGTCCGGCCGAGCGCGGCCTGCGCCTCGTCGAGGCGGTCCCGGCGGCCCATCACGCTCGCCGTGTACGCCAGGAACCCGCGGGCGCAGGAGGCGGCCGCCCGGTGCTCGGCACCGGCCACCCCGGCCTCGGCCTGCCGCAGCGCGTCCTCCGCCCGCTCCCAGTGCTCGGCGGTGAACAGGCACTGCTCGATGAGGAGTTCGGCCCGCAGCAGCGCTGCGGAGGGGTCCCGGCCGGCCTGGGGCCGCAGCAGATCCGCGGCCTCCTGCCAACACCCGCGCGATCTCAGCCGCCACACGACGTCCGCCATGCCCCCCGGGGCCGTACCGTGCACCGACAACGCCACCTCCTTGTGTGCGCCATCCAGTAAACGGAGTGCTGTGTGGCGGCAATTCAACACGGGGGCGAGCTTGTGCACCAGATCACGAACGCGACAGATTCCGGAACCGGGAGCTCCGTCCGGGGCCGGTCAGGACGTCCAGCCGGTCGCCATCAGGGCCTCCGCCGCGCCGTTGGCGGGCTGCGGGATCCCCGCCTCGTCCAGCGTGAACAGGGCCACCAGCAGCTGTTCTCCGCGCACCACGGCCTGCCGGGAGAAGCCGGCCAGGGCGAACATCGCCGCCGCGACCTGCTCGCTGTGCAGCGTCTCCAGCCAGAGGCACTCGACCTCCCGGACGTCCGTCGGCTCCTCCCAGGTGTCCACCCGGGCCACCATCCGACCACCCAACAGAGTGACGGACCCGCTGTCCTGACCCTCCGTCACCTCCAGGTCGTCGAAGCCCAGCCACTGCAGGTAGCGCGCCGCGGTCAGCACCGCGTCCTGCGCGCCGCGCACCGGCTGCGGGCGGAACGGCGGCCGCAGCACCCGGGCCGAGCCGGAGGCGCCGGGCAGCGGGTCGGCGGAGGCCGAGGGAACGATCGCGGTGGTGTGCGGGCGCACGCCGGCCCGGCCCGGGTACGGCGTGCCGGCCGGCCCGGTGCCCGCCGGCCGCGGGGCCCGGTCGACCGGGAGCCGCACCGTGGCGCCGCAGTTGCAGGTGAACTCCGGCTGCGGCCACTGGTCGCTGCGGCCGCAGTGCGGGCAGCGCATCGACAGCCAGGAGTCCTCCCAGGAGCGGAACCGCACCTGCACCGGCACGCCGCCGCGCAGCAGCGGCACCCGCAGCTGCGCGCCGCACGGGCACGGCAGGCTCGGCGGCTCGTAGAGGTGCTCGATGCGGCAGGCGGGGCAGCGGATCGGTCCCGGGGCGGGGGATGCGCGGTACTCGTCGGTCATGGATGACACCGTCCGTTCCGGGTCTGCTGGGCAGGTCCGGCTCCCATCTTCGCTGATCGGAGGCGTGCTGGGCGCGGAATGAGGTATTCCTCAGGGAGAGTTCAGGGACGCTTCGGGTCGGCCGCCGTCCAGCGGGCGAGGTCCTCCGGGGTGTCGAGATCGTCCGGGGCGGCGATGTCCCCGCACTCGACCAGGACCAGCTCGCCCGGGTGGGCGGCGAGCAGCGCGCGGGCGCCCGCGTCGCCGCTCGCCCCGGCGGCCGCCTCGGCGAGAAAGCGCCGGCCGATCAGCACCGGGTGGCCGCGCCGGCCGTCGTACGCCGCGGCCGCGAGCCCGGCGCCGGCCCGGTGCGCGGCCAGCAGCCGGGCGGCGGCGGCCGGGGTGACGCCCGGGGTGTCGACCAGCAGGACGAGCACGGCCGGCGCGTCCGCCGGGAGGGCGGCCAGCCCGGCCCGCAGCGAGGAGCCCATGCCGGTCGCCCAGTCCGGGTTGTCGACGAGTCGACAGTCGCCGGTGTCCACCCGCTCGCGGACCTCGTCGGCGGCGGCGCCGAGGACGGCGAGCAGCGGGGCGCAGCCGGCGTCCCGGGCGACCGCGAGGGCGTGCTCCAGCAGCGGCCGGCCGCGGTACGGCAGCAGCGCCTTCGGCCGCCCGCCGAGGCGCCGCCCGCCGCCCGCCGCCAGGACCAGCGCGGGGATACGGTCTTCCATGGCGCCAGTCTCCCGGCCGGTCCGCTCCGTCACAGTTGGATGATCACACAACAAGAAGGCGCAGGTCGGGCGGGCACCCCGGCCGTTCGCCCGCTTCACCTTCCGGCGCCGGGCGCCTGTACTGGGCGGATGGCACGCAGGACAGAGCACGCGCACGACGGCATCGAGCCGCTGGCCGACCGGTTCGGCCGGATCCACACCGACCTGAGGGTCTCCCTCACCGACCGGTGCAACCTCCGCTGCACGTACTGCATGCCGGCCGAGGGCCTGAACTGGCTGCCCCGGGCCGAGGTCCTCACCGACGACGAGATCGTCCGGCTGATCACCGTCGCCGTCCGGCGGCTCGGCATCCGCACCGTCCGGCTGACCGGCGGCGAACCGCTGCTGCGGCGCGGCCTGCCGGGGCTGGTCGCCCGGATCGCCGAGCTCGGCCCCGAGCTGTCGCTGACCACCAACGGCATCGGGCTGGCCCGGACCGCGGGCGAGCTGAAGGCCGCCGGGCTGCGCCGGGTCAACGTCAGCCTGGACACCCTGCGGCCCGAGCGGTACGCCGAGATCACCCGGCGGGACCGGATCGCCGACGTCCTCGCCGGCCTGGCGGCGGCCCGGGACGCCGGGCTGGACCCGGTGAAGATCAACGCGGTGCCGGTGCGCGGCGTGAACGACGACGAGATCCTCGACCTGGTGGAGTTCGCCGGCGCGCACGGGTACCGGATGCGCTTCATCGAGTCGATGCCGCTGGACGCGCAGGGCGCCTGGGACCGGCAGCGGATGGTCACCGCCGACGAGATGCTGGAGATCCTCGGCACGCGGTGGGAGCTGGTGCCCGTCGGACGGCACGGCAACGCGCCGGCCGAGGAGTGGCGCCTGGCCGGGACGGACACCGTGGTCGGGGTGATCGCCTCGGTGACCCGGCCGTTCTGCGGCGGCTGCGACCGCGTCCGGCTGACCGCCGACGGGCAGCTGCGCAACTGCCTGTTCGCGACCGAGGAGTCCGACCTGCGGGCGCTGCTGCGCGGCGGCGCGGACGACGCGCGGATCGAGGCGGCCTGGCGCAACACCATCGCCCGCAAGGGCCCGGGCCACGACATCTCCTCGGCGGACTTCGTGCAGCCGGCCCGCCCGATGTCGGCGATCGGCGGCTGAGCGGCCGTTTCTTCGTGCCGGACTTGACCCGGTGTGGGTGGGCTGGTCTCCTGGTGCGCCGTCAGTCCTCACCACCCCCGGGGGAGCCCCGTGCGCGCGCGCCGTACCGCCGTCCTGTCCGTCCTGCTGCCGGTGCTCGCGCTGGCGGGCTGCACCTCCGGCGGGAAGACCTCCAACGAGTCCGTCCCGTCCGGCCAGGCGCAGGGCACCAATCCGCTGCAGAACCCCGACGGCACCAGGCCCGGCCTGGCCCCGATCACCTCGGCGGCCGACCGCGCGGCCGGGATCGCGCTGATCGCCAAGGTGAAGACCGCCGCCCCCGGCCCGAAGACCGGGTACGACCGCGACCAGTTCGGCCCCGCCTGGACGGACAACGTGGACGGCGTCCCGCTCGGCCACAACGACTGCGGCACCCGCGACGACGTCCTGGCCCGGGACGGGCGGGCCGTGGAGCACAAGGACGGCTCGGCGTGCGTGGTCACCGGGATGACCATCTGGGACCCGTACACCGGCAAGAACGTCCAGTGGACGAAGGCGCAGGCGTCGAAGATCCAGATCGATCACGTGATGCCGCTCTCCTACGACTGGCAGCAGGGTGCCGCCCAGTGGGACAAGGCGAAGCGGGTCCAGATCGCCAACGACCCGCTCAACCTGATCCCCGCCGACGGTTCGCAGAACGCGTCCAAGGGCGACTCCGGCCCGGCCTCCTGGCTCCCCGCCAACCAGGCGGTCCGGTGCTCGTACGCGGTGCGCTGGGCGCAGGTCTCGCTCAAGTACCAGCTGCCGGTGACCCCGGCGGACAAGCAGGCGATGCTCCAGCAGTGCGGCGGCTGACCGCCCGGTTCAGCCGACCCTGACCACGTACTTGCCCTCGCCGCGCCCGGCGGCGAGCAGGTCGTGGACGGCGGGGACGGCGGCCAGGCCGGGCAGTTCCACCACCGGGACGGCCAGGCCGTGCCCGGCGACCAGGTCGAACGCGCGGCGCTGGGCGCGGGCGACCCGCGCGGGGTCGGCGGCGAGCAGGACGCGGTGGCTGAACCCGGTGACGGTGAGGTTGGCGCCGAGCAGCCGGCCCGCTGGGGGCAGCGGATCGAGGGTGCCGCCGCCCGCGTTGCCGAACAGCACCACCCGGCCGCCGGTCACCGCGAGGTCCAGGTCGAGGCCGAGCGCCTCGGTGCCGAGCGGGTCGAGGACCAGGTCGACGCCGCGCCCGCCGGTCGCCGCGCGGACCTGCCCGGCGAGTTCGGGCCCGCGGGCGAAGGCGTGGTGGTAGCCGAGGCCGCGGGCGGCGGCCGCCTTCTCCGGCCGCCCGACGGTGCCGATCAGGGTGCCGCCGCCGAGCAGCGGGACCAGCCGGGCGAGCGCGCCGCCGATCCCGCCGCCCGCCGAGTGCACCAGCACGGTGTCACCGGGCTCGAACCGGCCCGCGTCGGTGAGCAGCAGCAGCGCGGTCGCCAGGCCGAGCGGGACGGCGGCGGCCGTCGCGGTGTCCACGCCGTCGGGCAGCGCCACGGTCGCCGCGGCGCTCGCCAGCGCCACCTCGGCGAAGCCGCCGCCGGTGGTGGCGGCCGCCACCCGGTCGCCGACCGCGAACCCGCTCACCCCTTCGCCGAGCTCCCGGACGGTGCCCGCGACCTCCTTGCCCGCCCGGTACGGCCACGCCGGCACGTAGGCCGCGTCGCCGCGCCGGGACATCACGTCGACGAAGTTCACCCCGGCGTGGGCGACGTCGATCGCCAGCTCGCCGGGGCCGGGCCGCGGCACCTCGACGTCCTGGACCAGGCTGTGCTCGGCCCCGCCGGGCCGGGTCATCTCGAGAGCGCGCATGTCCGTCTCCCCTCACGGAAGCTACGATGTTCTACGAACATCGAAATTACACCCATCTTCGATGGTTGTCGAACATGGAGGTGCCGGATGCCCCGCTCCCGACCGGGCCGCGCCCCGCTCGCCCACCCCGCGACCGAGGAGATCGACCTCCTCGACGTCCTGCACGCGCTCGCCGACCCCACCCGGATGACCATCGTGCGCATCCTGCGCGCCGAACCCGAGCGCGCCTGCGGCACCTTCCCGGTCGACGTCGCGCCGTCCACGCTCAGCCACCACTTCAAGGTGCTCCGCGAGGCCGGCGTGGTCCGCCAGCGCGAGGAGGCCAACCGCCGCCTCACCGCGCTGCGCGCCGCCGACCTGGACGCCCGCTTCCCCGGCGTGCTCGACGCCGTCGTCACCGCGTACGAGCGCACCGTATGAGGAGGGCCCCTCGGAGCGGGATGCTCCGAGGGGCCCTGCGGGGGTGTCCGTCAGCTGGTGGCGGCCGCCGAGGAGGTGCCACCGCTCGGGGTCGCGGTCAGGTCGTAGAGGGTGGTGTTGTCCACCGTCTTGGCGGTGTAGTTGGCCGCCACCCAGGAGGCGATCTGGGAGGAGAGCGACTGGCTGCCGCCGCCCATCCCGCCGCCCATGCCGCCACCGCCGATGAAGTAGTGGATCTTTCCTTCCTTCACGTACTGCTGGAACTGCTCCAGCGTCAGCGACGGGTCGGTGCCGTTGAAGCCGCCGAGCGCCATCACCGGCTTGCCGGTGGCGAGCTGGAAGCTGGCCTGGTTCTGCGAGCCGACCGCGGCCGCCACCCAGGTGTAGGAGTCGGCGTCCTGCTTCAGCAGGGCCGCGAGCTCGCTGCTCACCCGGGAGCCGTTCAGCAGGCCGCCCATCCCGCCGGCGCCGCCCATGCCGCCGCGGCCGTCCCGGCCCTCGCCGCCGGGGAACTGGCCGGTGCCGGGGAACTGCCCGCCACCGGGGAACTGACCGGTGCCGCCGTTCTGCGTGCCGCCGCCCGGGAGCTGTCCCGTGCCGTTCTGGGTGCCGCCCGGGAACTGCCCGCCACCGGGGAGCTGCCCGGTGCCGTTCTGGGTGCCGCCGCCGGGCAGCTGACCGCCGCCCGGGAACTGGCCCCGGCCGCCGTCGCCCGTGCCGCCGGGCATCATGCCCCGCCCGCCGCCGCCCGGACCGAAGCCGCCGCCCTGGACCTGCGGACCGGCCGTCACGATCGAACCGGAGTGCCCGACCGACACGGTCTGCACCGCGTACGCCGCCGGGCCGCCGAGGCCCGCCGCCAGCGCGGCGAGTCCGGCCACCGCCGCGATCCGCGCGCCGAGTGCCCGGCCCGCCTGCGCGGCCGCCACCAGCGCGACCGCCGCCGCGATGCCGCCCAGCAGCACCGCCCAGCGCAGCCACGGCAGGAAGTCGGCGCTGCGCCCGAGCAGCACGAACGACCAGATCGCGGTCACCGCGACCACCGCGCCGAGCACCGCCGCGTACGGCAGCCGGTGCCGGGCCCGCCAGAGGCCGTCCACGCCCATGCCGACCACCGCGGCGATCGCCGGGGCGAGCGCCACCGTGTAGTACTGGTGGAAGATGCCGGACATGAAGCTGAAGGTCAGCGCGGTGAAGACCAGCCAGCTGCCCCAGACCAGGAACGCCGTCCGGGCGCCGTCGGTGCGGCCGTAGCGACGGGTCGCCCAGAGGCCGAACACCAGCAGGATCAGCGCGGCCGGCATCAGCCAGGCGATCTGCCCGCCGATGTCGCCGTCGAAGAGCCGGGTGATGCCGGTGGTGCCCCACATGCCGCCGCCGGCGCCGCCCCGGCCGCCACCGCCGCCGCCGACGCTGCCGGTCTCGTCACCGGTGAGCCGGCCGAAGCCGTTGTAGCCGAAGGTGACGGAGAGGAAGGAGTTGTCCTGCGAGCCGCCGATGTACGGCCGGGCGGACGCCGGGACCAGCTCGACGATCGCGACCCACCAGCCGCCCGCCAGGACCATGGCGAGTCCGGCCAGCAGCAGCTGCTTGATCCGGCGGCCGAGCCCGGTCGGCGCGACCACCAGGTAGACCAGAGCGAAACCGGGCAGCACCAGGAAGGCCTGCAGGGTCTTGGTCAGGAAGCCGAAGCCGAACATCACGCCGGTGAACAGCAGCCAGCGGGTGGACGCGGTCTCGGTCGCCCGGACCAGGCCGTAGGCGGCCAGGGTCATCAGCAGCACGAGCAGCGCGTCCGGGTTGTTGAACCGGAACATCAGCGCGGCCACCGGGGTCAGCGCCAGCGCCGCGCCGGCCACCAGGCCGCCGAGCGCGGAGAAGCGCCGGCGCACCGTCGCGTACACCGTGGCGACCGTCGCCACGGCCATCAGGACCTGCGGGGCCAGCAGGCTCCACGAGTTCAGCCCGAAGATCCGGGCGGAGAGTGCCATCGGCCACAGCGACATCGGCGACTTGTCGACCGTGATGAAGTTGGCGGCGTCGGAGGAACCGTAGAAGAACGCCTTCCAGCTCTGGCTGCCGGCCTGCACCGCCGCCGAGTAGAAGGCGTTGGCCCAGCCCGAGGCGGAGAGGTTCCAGAAGTAGAGCACCGCGGTGGCGGCCAGCAGGCCGAGCAGCGCGGGCCGCGCCCAGGCCGGGTCGTCGGGGCGTCCGCGCCAGGCGCGGGCGGGGAGGGTGCGCAGCCGGCCGGCCCAGGAGGCGGGGCCCTTGGGGCCGGGCTCGGGGAGGTCGACCGGCGGGAAGAGCGGTTCGACCGCGGCCTGCGGAGCCTGCCGCTCGGACGGCTCCGGAGGCGGGAAGTTCGCAGCCTCGGGCCACGGAACACTGGACGGAGGTGGGGAACTCGACGTGGTCATGGAGGCTACGCTCCGGGGTCACGCTGAGATTCTCATGAAGCCCGGCTATGAGCAGGGTGTGATCCTTGATCACGTTCCGTCGGGGTCAGCTGAGAGCCTGCGGCCGCGGCTGGTCCAGGCGCTTGCCGAGCCACTCCAGGGCGGGCGGGATCTCCCGGGTCCAGGTGTGGAAGTTGTGTCCGCCGGTGTCCAGGGTGATGGTCGACACCTGGGTGGGGGCCCGGAAGGCGGCCACCATCTGCTGGGTGGCGGGGTAGTTCTCCTCGTTGTAGCTGGTGGCCAGGAGCAGCGAGACCGGCGGCGGGGGCAGGTGGCGGATCCGCCACAGCAGGTCGTTCTCCCGCTTCACCTCGGGCCGGCCGCCGAACAGGTCGCCGGTGGTCGGGTCGTTGCCGGTCTCGTAGTAGCCCGAGAGCGAGACGGCCGAGCGGTAGGCGTCCGGCTTGCGCATCGCGAACTTCAGCGCGCAGTAGCCGCCGGTCGAGTCGCCGATCGCGGCCCGGGCCTCCGGGCGGTCGGTGACCCGGTACGCGGCGGACATCGCCCGCGGCAGGTCCTCGGTGAAGAAGGTCTCCACCTGCGGCCCGCCCGGGACGTCCATGCACTCGGTGTCGCGGTTGCCCACCAGGGTCGGCTTCATCATCACCAGGACGGTCGGCGGCAGCTGCTTGGCCTCGATCGCCTTCAGCGTGGACGCCGGGTACTCCAGCAGCGAGATCAGCTTCTCCGCCGACCCCGGGTAGCCGGAGAGCACCAGCGCCATCGGGAAGCGGGTGTTCGCGTACGCCGGCTGGAAGTACTGCGGCGGTAGGTACACGTACGCCGGCTTGCCGACCAGGCCGGAGGCGGCGCCTCGGATCTCCACCTTCTGGATCATGCCGGAACGTTCCTGCACCGATCCCTGGGAGGAGTACATCTTCTGCTCGCCCGTCACCGAGACGGCCTTGGCGCCCGGCTGATGGTCCACCACCGTGCCCGGACCGCCGTCCAGCCCGAGCAGGTCGCTCCAGGTGGTGTAGAAGCCGAAGTACGAGTTGGCCACCAGGCCCATCGCCGCCAGCACCGCCAGCTGCGTCCCGAGGAACGCGCCCAGCCGCCCGAGCACCGGCCGCCACCCGCTGCCGCCCAGCCGGGGCCACAGCCCCATGGTGGCGGCGAACGCGGCCACCGCGACGACGGTCGCGACGATCTGCAGGGGGAGTCCGGTGAGGCTGGGCACACGATGATCGTAAAGGGACCTGACAGCTGACTCTCAGTCGGCTCCCAGCAAACGGCCGCAGGACGCCCTCCACCTGGGTGATCAGTGAACGTCCGAAGCCGCGGGGCGGCCTGACGATCCGGGCAGGGCGCGCAGGGCGAGCGGCACCGCCGCCGCCGGGAGCAGCGCCAGCACCAGGGCCGGACCGGGCGGCGGCGACGCCATGAGCAGCAGCGCGGCGACCGCCGTCCCGAGCGTCGGCCCGACGTTCAGCGCGGTCTGCTGCAACCCGCCCGCGACCCCCGCCGCGGACGCCTCCGCGTGACGCACCACCACGGCCGTCGCCGTCACCATCACCGCCCCGAAGCCCGCCCCCATCAGCAGGAAGCACCCGCCGGTCGCCGGTGCCGACGCGGCGCCGTCCAGCCGGGCGAGCAGGGCAGCCCCGAGCGCCAGCAGCACCAGCCCGACCGCCACCGTCCGGCGCGGGCCGTACCGGCGGGCGGCCAGCGCCGACACCGGCGCGCCGACCACCATCAGCAGCGGCAGCGGCAGGGCCCGCAGACCCGCCGTCAGCGGATCCAGCCCCTGCACCTCCTGGAGGAAGAAGTTGCCCACGAAGAGCGTGCCGAACAGCGCCGCCGACGCCGCCACCAGCACCCCGAGCGAACCTGCCACCGGCCCTTCGCCCAGCAGCCGCGGCGCGAACAGCGGGTGTGCCGCCGTCCGCAGCCGGCGCGCGAACGCCGCCGCGGCGGCGGCGCCCAGCAGCAGGGCGAGGGCGGGCCACCCGGCGGCCTCCCGCCACGCCGTCAGGGCGTACACCGGCGCGGCGAGGGACAGCGCGAGCAGCGCGGCGCCGGGCAGGTCCAGCGGCGTCCGCTCGCGGCGCGCCGGCACCGGCAGCCGCAGGGCGAACGCCGCCGCGCCGACCAGCAGGGTCGGCCCGACGTTCAGCAGGAACACCGGCCGCCACCCCAGCCAGGCCGTCAGCGCCCCGCCCAGCAGCGGCCCGGCGGCCGCCGCCAGACCGATCGCCCCGGTCCGCAGCGCGATGGGCATCCCCAGTCGGTCCGGCGGGTACGCGGCCCGCAGCATGCCCAGCGTGGCCGGCTGCAGCAGTGCCCCGAACACCCCCTGGGCGACGCGCAGCGCCACCACCCAGCCGATCGACGGCGCCAGCCCGATGCCCGCCGAGGCCGCGCCGAACCCCAGCACGCCGACCGCGAACAGCCGGCCGTGCCCGTACAGGTCGCCCAGCCGCCCCGCCACCACCAGCAGCGCGGCCACCGCGATCAGGTAGCCGGTGCCGGTCCACTGCACCTGGGCGACGGTGGCGCCCAACTCCCGCTGCAGGGTGGGCTGGACGACCGTCAGTACGGTCCCGTCCAGGGCCACCAGGGCCGCGCCGGCGATCGAGCAGGTCAGCGCCAGGCGTCGGCGCGGGCCGACGCTCACCGGGCCACCGGGCCGAGGTGCGCCTCCAGCAGCCGGCCCAGCATGCCGTCGAGGTCGTCACTGCCGGACGCCAGCTGCAGGCTCCGCCAGCTCCACAGCTGGGCCACCCCGTGCAGGTTCGCCCACAGCGCGGCGGCCGCCACCTGCGGCTCCGCCACCCCCGGGCACGCCTGCGCGACCAGCCCGGCCAGCCGGTGGAACAGCGGCAGGCTGGTGTCGCGCAGCCCGGACGTCCCGCTCTCCAACAGGTCGTGACGGAACATCAGTTCGTACATCCCCGGGTTCGCCAGCGCGAACTCCAGGTAGCCGCGGGCCAGCGCCGCCAGCTGCTCCCGCGGCCCGGCCCCGGTGGCCCGGGCGGCCTGTGCGGCCAGCGACGTGAAGCCCTCCCGGGCGATCGCCGACAGCAGCTCCCGGTGGGTGGGGAAGTAGCGGCGCGGTGCCCCGTGGGACACCCCGGCCCGTCGGGCGATCTCCCGCAGCGACAGCGCCCCCGTGCCCTCGGCCGCCACCAGCTCCACCCCGACCGCGACCAGCCGCTCCCGCAGCCCGCGGTCCTGTTCCTGCGCAGCACTCATAGACACTGTCTACCAGGATGGCGTAGACAGTGTCTATTCGGCGGTGGCCCAGGGGAGGCGGGGTCAGGCGTTCAGGGTCAGCGCGACGTAGGGGACGGTGTCGCCGGGGAGCAGGTAGCGCTCGGTCTCGGTGAAACCGTGCCGCAGGGCGAAGCGCAGTCCGCTCTCGTTGCTCGCCAGCACGACCGTCTCGACGCCCTCGCCGCCGAACTCCCGGGCGCGGGCGAGGCCGCGCAGGTAAAGCTCGGTGCCGAAGCCCCGGCCCCGGTGCCCGGGCAGGACGCGGGCGATGACGGTGGCGGCCGGGGTCTCCTCGCAGGGCGGCCGTACGGTGCTGCAGCCGACCGGGGTGTCGCCGAGGTAGGCGACCTCCAGGTGGTAGCGGCCGGCCCGGTCGCGGACGTCGTCCGGGCTGAGCGGGTCGGTCGGGATGATCACGTTGTGGACGTGCCGCCAGTCGGCGAGTTCGGCGTCGTCGGCGGGCTGGATCACGCGAAGGTTCGACATCGCAGCAGCAAAGCCGCGCGGGGCGCGGTGCGTCAACGCAATTCGCGGCTCGACGGATGGAGCGGGAGCGCGCTCTCGCCCTGCCAGGTGGGAGAGCGCTCTCCCGCTGTGTTCCCCAGCCTGCCCCGGCGGGCGGGATGCGTCAAGGGCGATCGGCCGTGCCGTTTCCACCTGCGGAGTTGGCCGCCAAGTTCCGGAACCGGAGTTCTCGTCTGAAGCCTTGACGTGGACCGGCTGGCGGGCAACCATCTCCTCACTGAGAGAGCGCTCTCCCATGTGGACCGCGCCCGTCGTGCCACCGTCCGGCCACCCCTCGGACCTGGCGCGCCCCGGCGTGCAGCCGCGCCCCCACCGCCCACTCAGGAGAGTCCCCCGATGCTCGCTCCACCCACCGCTCAGCCGGTGCCCCGCCGCCGCTCGACCCCACCGCGCCGGCGGTGGCTCGCCGCGCCGCTCGCCGCCTCGATGGTGTCCGGACTGCTGCTGTTGTGGCCCGGGACGGCCGCGCACGCCGCCGACACCGTGATCTCGCAGGGCAAGACCGTCACCGCCTCCTCGATCGAGGGCGGCGGCACCCCGGCGGCCGCCGCGGTCGACGGCAACACCGGCACCCGCTGGTCCAGCACCGCCACCGACCAGCAGTGGCTGCAGGTCGACCTCGGCGCGACCGCGTCGATCTCCAAGGTCGTCCTGCAGTGGGAGTCGGCGTACGGCAAGGCGTACCAGATCCAGACCTCCGCCGACGGCAGCAGCTGGACCACGGTCTACTCCACCACCACCGGCGCCGGCGGCACCGAGACCCTGAACGTCACCGGCTCCGGCCGCTACGTCCGGATGAACGGCATCACCCGCGGCACCGGATACGGCTACTCCCTCTGGGAGTTCCAGGTCTTCGGCTCCTTCACCGGGAGCGGCGGCGGCAGCTGCGACAGTGCCAACGCCGCCCAGGGGAAGACCGCCACCTCCTCCTCCACGGAGAACTACGGCACCCCGGCCGCGAACGCCGTCGACGGCAACACCGGCACCCGCTGGTCGAGCGCCAACACCGACCCGCAGTGGCTGCAGGTCGACCTCGGCAGCGTCCAGCAGATCTGCCGCGTGGTCCTCAACTGGGAGTCGGCGTACGGCAAGGCGTACCAGATCCAGACCTCCGCCGACGGCGCCGCCTGGACCACCGTCTACTCCACCACCACCGGCGCCGGCGGCACCGAGTCGCTGGACGTCACCGGCTCCGGCCGGTACGTGCGGATGAACGGCACCCAGCGCGGCACCGGGTACGGCTACTCGCTCTGGGAGTTCCAGGTCAACACCGGCGGCGGCACCACCACCCCGCCGACCACCCCGCCCACCACGCCGCCCGGCAACTGGAGCACCGTCCTCGACGAGGACTTCTCCGGCGCCGCCGGCTCCGCGCCGAACGCCGCCAACTGGACGGTGCAGACCGGCACCGGCTACCAGGGCGGCCCCGCCAACTGGGGCAGCGGCGAGGTGCAGACCGACACCAACTCCCCGGCCAACGTCGGCCTGGACGGCAACGGCGCGCTCAACCTGACCGCCGTGAAGAACGGCACGGCCTGGACCTCGGGCCGGGTCGAGTCCAAGCGCTCCGACTTCGCCGTGCCGGCCGGCGGCCAGCTGCAGATCTCGGCGACCGTCCGCCAGCCCAACCCGGCCGACGGCGTGGGCTACTGGCCGTCGTTCCGGGCGATGGGAGCCAACAACCGCGGCAACTTCACCGCCTGGCCGGGCGCCGGCGAGAGCGACATCCTGGAGAGCGTCAACGGCCGCAGCCAGCTGTCCGCCACCCTCCACTGCGGGACCGCCCCGGGCGGCAACTGCAAGGAGTACGACGGCATGACCAGCGGCCTGGCGAGCTGCACCGGCTGCCAGACCGGCTTCCACACCTACTCGATGATCCTCGACCGGACCGTCTCCGACGAGCAGATCCGCTGGTACCTGGACGGCAAGCAGGTCTGGCAGGTCAACGAGTCCCAGGTCGGCGTCACCACCTGGGACAACGCGGTCCACCACGGCTTCTACCTGGTGTTCAACCTGGGCATCGGCGGCGGCTACCCCAACGCGGTCTGCAACTGCACCTCGCCGACCGACGCCACCTCCTCCGGCGGCACCATGGCGATCGACCGGGTGACCGTCTCCACCACCAGCGGCGGCGCACCCGCCGCGCTCACCGACCCGGCGGTGCCCACCGGCGCCTCCACCGTCAAGGTGACCGGCTCGCAGGGCAACTGGCAGCTCATGGTGAACGGCCAGCCCTACCAGCTCAAGGGCATCACCTGGGGCCCGGCCATGTCCACCGCCGAGGCGCACATGCGCGAGCTCAAGGCGATGGGCGTCAACACCCTGCGCACCTGGGGCACCGACGCCGCCTCCAAGCCGCTGCTGGACACCGCCGCCGCGTACGGCATCAAGGTGGTCAACGGCTTCTGGCTGAACCAGGGCGCCGACTACGTGGGCGACACCGCGTACATGGACTCCACCCTGGAGTCGATCAAGCAGTGGGTGACCACCTACAAGGACCACCCGGGCGTGCTGCTCTGGGACGTCGGCAACGAGGTGCTGCTCACCACCCAGGACCACACCTACCCGAACGGGCTGACCGTCGAGCAGGAGCGCGTCGCGTACGCCAAGTACGTGGAGCGGATCACCCAGGCGATCCACGCGATCGACCCCAACCACCCGGTGACCTCCACCGACGCGTGGACCGGCTCCTGGGCGTACTACAAGAACCACACCCCCAGCCTCGACCTGCTGGCCGTCAACTCCTACGGTTCGCTCTGCAACGTCAAGAACGACTGGATCAGCGGCGGCTACACCAAGCCGTACATCATCACCGAGGCCGGCGAGGACGGTGAGTGGGAGGTCCCGAACGACGCCAACGGCGTGCCGACCGAGCCCTCCGACATCGCCAAGCGCGACGCCTACCTGAACAACTGGACCTGCATCACCGGGCACCAGGGCGTGGCACTGGGCGCGACCGTCTTCCACTACGGCACCGAGAACGACTTCGGCGGCGTCTGGTACAACACCACCCCGGCCGGCTGGCGGCGCCTCGCCTTCCACTCGGTGGTCAAGGACTACGCCGGCAACGTCGGCTCCAACACCCCGCCGGTGATCTCCTCGATGACGCTGAGCAACACGGCCACCGTGCCGGCCGGCGGCACCTTCGACATCACCGCCAACACCACCGACCCCGACGGCGACCTGATCCGGTACACGCTCTACTACTGCGACAAGTACGCGGGCGGCGGCACCGGCCTCTCCCAGGTGGTCTTCAAGGAGACCTCGCCCGGCCACTTCACCGCGACCGCCCCGAAGAACCTCGGCGTGTACAAGGTGTACGTCTACGCCTTCGACGGCCACGGCAACGTCGGCATCGAGACCAAGTCCTTCCGGGTGGTCGCGCCGACCCCGCAGGGCACCAACGTGGCCAAGGGGAAGACCACCACCGCCTCCACCTTCCAGGCCCAGGGCAACGGAGCGCCGTACCCGGCGTCCAACGCCACCGACGGCAACTGGAACACCCGGTGGGCCAGCGAGTGGGCCGACCCGCAGTGGATCCAGGTCGACCTCGGCCAGCCCACCGCCGTCAAGCACGTCCAGCTCGGCTGGGAGGGCGCCTACGGCAAGGCGTACCAGATCCAGGTCTCCAACGACGGGACCAACTGGACCACCGCGTACTCCACCACCAGCGGCACCGGCGGCGTGGACGACCTCGACGTGACCGCCAACGGGCGCTACGTGCGGGTGAACATCACCCAGCGCGGCACCGCCTACGGCGACTCGCTGTACGAGTTCGGCGTCTACGCCTGACCCGCAGCGCCGCCCGATCCGGACCCCACCGGATCCAGACTCCCGGGGCGGGCCTGGCCCGAGTGCCCGCCCCGGGGCAACCCCCACCCATCCACCACCTGGAGGTCCGATGCGACCCCGTTTCCTGTCCCGAGGCAGGCCACGGCCCCGGTGGGCGGCACTGACCGCCTCCCTGGCCGCGGTGCTCGCCCTCGCGGGCGTGGGCACCACCAGCCAGCAGGCCGCCGCCGCCGACGGACTGATCTCGAAGTCCCGGCCGGTGGTCGCGTCCTCGGTCGAGAACGCCGGCTTCCCGGCCGCCGCGGCGGTCGACGGCGACCCCAACACCCGTTGGGCCAGCGCCTGGAGCGACCCGTCCTGGCTGCAGATCGACCTGGGCGCGGGCGCCCAGGTCAGCTCCGTCGAGCTGGACTGGGAGGCGGCGTACGCGTCCGCCTACCAGCTCCAGGTCTCCAACGACACGACCGCCTGGTCGACCGTCTACTCCACCACCGCCTCGACCGGCGGCGTGCAGAAGCTCAACGTCTCGGCCTCCGGCCGGTACCTGCGGCTCTACGCCACCGCGCGCGGCACCGGCTACGGCTACTCGCTGTACGAGTTCAAGGTGTTCGGCCAGGTCGCCCAGCCGTCCACCGGGTACGTGCTCGCCAACCCGCAGGTGACCGGCGTGACGCCGTCCACCAAGGTGCCGCCGCACGCGTACTTCCACGAGTTCCAGGCCAACTGCTCGGCCAACCACGACGCGCCGGACGACCCGATCGTCTTCCCCGGCCAGGCCGGCGCCTCGCACATGCACACCTTCATGGGCAACACCACCACCAACGCGGCCTCCACCGTGGCCTCGCTGCAGGCGGGTTCGACCACCTGCACGGCGCCGGGGGACAAGTCCGCGTACTGGATGCCCACGCTGTACAACGGCTCCACCCCGATCGACCCGGTCGGCCCGCAGGTCATCTACTACAAGACCAACGTGGTCGACTACACCTCGATCCGGCCGTTCCCGACCGGGCTGCGCTTCGTGGTCGGCAGCCCGACGGCGACGTCCACCCAGTTCGGCACCGACCCCGGGTACGTGGCCGGCTGGGAGTGCGGGGAGAGCTACCACAACATCGACCTGCCGATCAGCTGCCCGGCCAACTCCCAGCTCAACATCCGCTACCAGGCCCCCAGTTGCTGGAACGGACTGTACCTGGACACGCCGGACCACAAGAGCCACATGGCGTACCCGATCGACGGCGTCTGCCCGGCCGACCACCCGGTGGCGCTGCCGATGATCGAGTTCAAGATGGCGTTCCCGGTGCCCGCCGGTGACCTGCCGCAGCTCCACCTGTCGAGTGGACGGGGCTTCTCCTTCCACTACGACTTCTTCAACGCCTGGGACGCCCCGACCCTGGCCGCCCTGGTGAACCACTGCATCGTCGGTGGCCTCCAGTGCAACGCGCGCGGCTACGACGAGGCGCACCCCGAGCGGGGCGCGGCGCTCGACGAGAACTACCGCCTGCCCGCCTGATCCACCCGGAAATCGATCCACCCGGAAATCGCCGGACCCGGGGCGCGTGCCGCCCCGGGTCCGGCCCGTACCCGCGAGGGAGCGCCGTGCGCCGAGCAGTCGCAGCAGTCGCAGGAGTCCTGGTGTCACTGGCGCTGGCCGCGGCGGCGGCCGGCTGCGCCGCCGCACCGCCGGCGCCGGGCCCCTCGCCCGCCGCCGCCCCGCCCACCGCCGCCGCCCGGCAGCCCTCCCGGGCGGCGCTGATGGTCTGCGGCGGCGACGTGGAGCGGGAGGTGACCGGTGCGCTGGGCACCGCCCTGCTCACGCCGCTGACCGGCAGCTGGGTGGATCCGCGGTACACCTGCCCGTACGTCTTCCCGGGCGCCACGCTGGCCCTGGTGGTCGACCAGACCGCCGACCGGCCGGCCGCCGAGGCGCTGTTCGAGCGGCGCCGGGCCGAGGCGGCCGGCGCGACGGCGGTGGACGGCCTGGGGGAGGCGGCGTTCGCCCGGCCGGACGGCTCGGTGGTCGTCCGCAAGGACTCGATGCTGCTGCTGGTGGACGTGGCCGGGCTGCCGGCCGGCTTCGGCACGCCCGTCCGCAGCCGGGCGAACATCGCGCTGACCGTGGCCACGGCCGTGATGACCTGCTGGCGGGAGCATGCCTGATCAGGCCGGTTCCGCAACTCTCCGGCCAACTATGGGAGAGCGCTCTCCCGACGTGCTATAAAGGGCCCATGAGCGAAGCCACTCCCGCGGTCGGACGCCGCTCGGCCACCCTCGAGGACGTCGCCCGGGAAGCCGGTGTCTCCCGGGCCACGGTGTCCCGGGTCGTGAACGGCGTGCGCAATGTGGACCCGGCCATCCAGGAAGCGGTCCGCCGCGCGGTGGCCAGCACCGGGTACACCCCCAACAGCGCGGCCCGCTCGCTGGTCACCCGTCGCCCCGACACCCCCCGGCGGGCCGCCACGGTCGCCCTGGTGGTCACCGGGGCCGGCGAGGACAGCCCCGAGGGCCCGGGCGCCGCGGTCTTCACCGACCCCTTCTTCGGCCGGGTGGTCAGCGGGGTCTTCGCGGCCCTGCGGCCGCACGGCATGCACCCGGTGCTGATGCTGGCCGACACCCCGGCCTCCCGCGAGCAGGTGGTGTCCTACCTGCACGAGGGCGGCGCGGACGGCGCGCTGGTGGTCACCACCCACGCCGAGGACGCGCTGCCCGCCGCGCTGCTGGCCTCCGGCCGGCCGGCGGTCCTGTTCGGCGCCCCGGACGCGGCGCTGCCGCTCAGCTACGTCGACCTGGCCAACCGGGACGGCGCCCGGCTGGCCGCCGACCACCTGGCCGCCCGCGGCTGCCGGCGGGTGGTGACCATCGCCGGCCCGTCCGGCGTCCAGGCCGGCCGGGACCGGCTGGCCGGCTTCCGCGACGCGATGGCCCGGCACGGCCACCCGTTCACCCCCGCCGTGGAGGCGGACTTCACGCACGCCGGGGGCGAGCGGGCGATGGCCCGGCTGCTGGCCGAGGAGCCGGACCTGGACGGCGTGTTCGCCGCCAACGACCTGATGGCCCGGGGCGCGCTCGCCGTGCTCGCCGAGCACGGCCGCCGGGTGCCCGAGGACGTCGCCGTGGTCGGCTTCGACGACAGCAGCGCCGCGCTCTCCGGCCGCCCCTGGCTGACCACGGTGCGACAGCCGGTGGAACGCATGGCCGAGGAGATGACCCGGATCCTGCTGACCCGGCTCGCCGACCCGGCCGCCCGCCCCACCTGCGTGATCTTCGAACCCGAACTGGTGGTCCGGCAGTCGGCCTAGGGTGTGCGGGTGAACCTTCCCGACATCCGCAGCGTCCGCGCCCTGCACGCGCGCTACGCGCCCACCCCCGAGGCCCTCGACCTGGTCCTCACGCACTGCGAGATCGTGGCCCGGATCGCGGTCTCCCTCGCCGGACGCGCGGGGCCGGAGGTGGACGTGGAGCTCGTCGAGGTCGGTGCCCTGCTCCACGACATCGGCGTCTACCGCGTCGGTGACGGCCACTACATCCGGCACGGGGTGCTGGGGCACGAGATCCTCCGGGCGGAGGGGCTTCCCGAGTCGCTGTGCCGGTTCGCCTCCTGCCACACCGGGGTGGGGCTGACCCGGCGGGACGTGACCGAGCAGGGGCTTCCGATCCCGGTCGCCGACTACCTGGCGGGGAGCACCGAGGAGCGGCTGGTGATGTACGCGGACAAGTTCCACTCGAAGAGCAGCCCGCCGAGGTTCCTCGACGGGGCCGCGTACGCCGCGCGGGTCGCGCGGTTCGGGGTGGACAAGGCGGTGGCGTTCCGCTCGCTGGCCGCCGAGTTCGGCGAGCCGGACCTGGGCGGGCTGGTGGCCGAGTACGGCCACGGCTTCGAGGAGGGTGCGGCCCTGCTCCGCTGAGCCGGCCGCGGAGGGCCCGGCAGGGGCTCACGACGGCCCGTCGTGAGCCCCTGCCGGGCCGGTGGGTCAGCCCAGGCTGGTGGACATCGCGTTCAGGAGGGTGGACGAGGTGTCGTCGTTCTCCAGGGCGAAGGCGAACATGCCGCCGAGGCCCTTGGCCTTGGCGTAGGCGCCGCGGGCCTGGATGGCCTGCGGGTTGTCGCCGGTCCAGAAGTTGGTGCCGTCGTAGATCCAGGCGCTCTCGGTGACCGGGTCCCAGTGGGTGTTCGCGGCGGTCGGGGTGAGCTCCCGCCAGCTGGCGAGGCCGGCCTCCTGGCTGCCGGGCTTGGCCGCGGTCGGGCCGGTCGCGCTCTGGTACAGGCCGAAGTTCGAGCCGGCCGGTACGCCGGTCCAGCCGCGCCAGTAGAACGGGACACCGAGGATGATCTTGTTGGCCGGGAAGCCGCCCGCGATGCCGTACTCCGGCAGGCCGGTGGTGTACGCGGTCAGCGTGGTGTCCACGTTGTACTTGCGGGTGCCGGGCGCGATCGGGGTGGTGGGGTCGGCCGGGCTGTCGTGCAGCGGGTCCTGGTGGTTGGTCGGGCCCTTGGCGTCCCACGCGCCGTGCATGTCGTAGGTCATGATGTCGGCGTAGTCCAGGTACGCGCCGATCCGGTCGGTCTCGATGTACTGGATCTTGTCCTGGCCGGAGGGCAGCGCCGCGGTGAGCAGGAAGCGCTTGCCGATGCTCGCGCCGTAGGAGTCCAGCTGGCTGCGGAACTCGGCGAGCAGGGCGGTGAAGTTCGCCTTGTCGGCGGTGGACCAGTGGTTGCCGGTGTGGCCGCCGGCCGAGCCCGGGTACTCCCAGTCGATGTCGATGCCGTCGAAGACGCCCGCGGCGCTGGCGGCGCCGCCGGAGGCGTCACCGGCCACCCCGGTCGGCAGGTTGCCCTTGAGGAACATGTCGATGCAGGAGGAGACCAGCTTCTTGCGCGAGGCGTCGGTGGCGGCCGCGTCGGAGAAGTACTTGGAGTAGGTCCAGCCGCCCAGCGAGAGGGTGATCCGCAGGTTGGGGTTCTTCGCCTTGAGCTGGCGCAGCTGGTTGAAGTTGCCCTTCAGCGGCTGCTGCCAGTCGTCGGCGGAGCCGTCGACCGAGATGGCGTTGGAGAAGTCCATCTGGTAGTCGGCGTACGCGTCGGCGGCGCCGTCGCCCGCGTTCGGGTTGTCCTCGTGGGTGGCGTCGGAGGCCTTGACCGCCTCGAAGCAGTTGAGGTTGGTCGGGTGGATGTTCTCGAACGCGTAGCTGATCACGTCGAGCTTGGCGGCGGCGCCCGAGGTGTCGACGTTCTTCGGGTAGTAGGCGGCGTCGTAGACCGACCACTGGTCGAAGTAGGCGGACCTGAGCGGGGTCGCGGCGCCGGCGGCGGCCGTGCTGGTGGTCACCGCGGCGGACTGCTGGGAGGCGTGCCCGGCCTTGTCGTACGCCTGCACGGTGAAGGTGTACGAGGTGCCCGGCAGGAGCGAGGTGACCGCGATCGAGGTGCCCATCGAGGTGCCGACCAGTTGGCCGTTCGACCAGACCTTGTAGCCGACGTAGTTGTCGGTGGAGTCGGTGGAGGCGTTCCACTTCAGCGCGACGGCGTTGGCGGTGGTGCGGGTGACGGCCACCCCGCCGGGGACGGTGATCTTCCCGTCGCCGCCGGGGCCGTTGCCGGTGCCGGAGGTGGGGCCGGCGCTGCCGGACGGGCTCGCCGAGGTCGAGGTCGAGGCCGAGGCCGAGGCGCTGGCACTCGCGCTGGCGCTGGCGCTCACGGACGGGCTGGTCGATGCGGTCGGGCTGGTGGAGCCGCCGGCCGGGCCGGTCAGGGTGAGGTCGTCGGCCCGGTAGGTGCCCTGGCCGTACCAGCCGTGGGTGAAGACGGTGACCGAGGTGGTCGAGGCGCCGGTCTTGAAGGTGGTGCTCAGCTGGGTCCAGCCGGTCGCGGAGGGCGCCCAGGTGGAGGCGTTGACGCCGGTGCCGGTGGCGCCGAGGTACACATAGCTGCCCTGCACCCAGCCCGCGAGGGTGTAACTGGTGTTGGGCTGGACGGTGACGGTCTGGCTGCACTGGGCGGTGTCGGAGGCCGAGGCCGCGCCGGAGAGCGCGTAACTGCCGCTGTGCACCGGGGTGGTGACGACGGATCCACTGACACAGGTCCAGCCCTGCAGGCTGCCGGTCTCGAAGCCGGCGTTGGCCAGCAGGTTCACGGCGGCCGCCGAGGCGGTGCCGAGCGAGGCGGCGAGCGCGGCGCTGCCGCCGGTGAGCACGGCCGCCAGGGCGAGCGCGCCGGCCCGGCGACGGGGAGCGGCCCGGAGCGCCTGGGGGCGCACGGGCGTTGCTCGGTCGAGCATGAGGTTTACCTCCGGATGAGTGGGGTTGTCCGGTAGGTGTGGGAGCCTCGGTGGGGGATGCCGGGGTCAAGATTGGACTGGACCATTGATCGCCGTCAAGGGGTCGTGGACGCACGGGAGCGCCCCGCCCGGGGGCGGCCGAGGTGGCCGACCGCCCGGACGGGGCGCTCAGGTGGTGCTCCGTCAGGGGAAGGAGACCACGTTGGACGGGGTGGTCGAGGTCCCCGAGGTCGGAGCGCCGGTGTTGTTCACCACGTGGGCGAACTGGCCGTTGCCGCCGAGCGAGTTGACCAGGATGTCGTGCAGCTTCACGCCCGCCTTGACCGGGACCTCGAAGCCGTGGTCCATGATGATCGTCGGGTCGACGTTGAAGTAGCAGTAGCTGCCCAGGCCCCAGCCCTCGTGGGTGTTGACGGCGTCGTCGACCTTGTAGGCCGCGTAGCCGCGGGTGCTGCCGTTCTGGATCGCGGCCTGGTTGGGCGCGTCGTACGCCTTCTCGTTCTGGAAGAAGATCGTCCGGCCGCCGTTGCCCTTCCACCAGACGTCGTACTTGTTGAAGTGCTCGACGAACAGGCCGGTCGCCAGGACGTCGTTGCCGCCGACCACGAAGCCGTAGTCGGAGCGGTTGCTCTCCCAGCCGACACCCGCGCCGTGGTCCGCGCGCCAGATCCAGGTGTGGTCGACGACGGTGTTGTTGGCGTTGATCACCATGCCGTTGGTGGCCTTGCCGGCGGTCACGCCGCCGACCCGGACGAAGACGTCCTGGATGACGATCGGGTCGGCCGCGTGGCTCGCGCCCGGCCCGGCCTCGCCGACCTGCAGCAGGGCGGGGGAGTTGACGGTGCCGGCGTCCAGCAGCAGGCCGGAGACCTTGACACCGTCGACGTCGGCGACCTTGATCGCGGTCACGCCGTTGTCCGGGATGACGGTGGCCAGGCCGAGGCCGAGCACCACGGTGTCCGGGCGGGTGATGTTGATCGTCTGGTCGACGTGGTAGACGCCCGGGGTGAACAGCAGGTTGAGGCCCTGCGCCAGCGCCTGGTTGATGGTCGCGGCGGTGGCGCCCGGCTTGACCACGTAGAACTGGTTCAGCGGCAGCGAGGCGCCCTGCGGCGCGCCGTTGCCCCAGGAGACGCCGCGGGCGTTGGTGCGCTTGGCCGGCACGAAGACCTTGTAGTCGCTGCCGTCCAGGTAGAGGAACGGCTTCTCCTGCGAGATCGGGGTGGTGTCCAGCGTGGTGTACGGCGGGTCGGGGAAGCCCTGCGCGGGCGCGCCCTGGACGCCGGAGAAGGTCTGGTTCCAGACGCCGTTGGAGAAGCCGCCGATCGAGCTGTCGCGGGTGTACCACTGCTGCTGCGAGTAGTTGCCGACCTGGCCGTCGATCTTCGAGTCGGCGATGTAGCCGCCGGAGGCCCAGCCGTAGCTCGCCGGGGCGAGGTTGAGGCCGCCCTCGACGTGCATCCGGCGGAACGGCGCGGCCTGCGAGACGGCCCAGCGGTCGGTGCCGCTGACCGGCTTGAGGTGCAGGTTCTCGGCGGAGCGCCAGAAGTTCTGGGTGGCGTTGCCGTTGAACCAGCCGGCGTCGACGGTGACGTCGCCGTTGAAGGTGGTGTCGTCCGGGTTCAGGCCCAGGCCCGCGATCGAGGTGTAGAAGCCGATCTGGGCGTTGATGTTGCTGTAGGTGCCGGGCTTGAACAGCAGCGCGTAGCGCTCGGTGCCGAACTGGTTCGACTCCTGCTTGGTGAAGACCTCGTCGACCTTGGCCTGGATGTTCGGCGTGGACGGGTCGAAGACCAGCACGTTCGGGCCGAGGTCGCCGCCGCCCTGCACCGGCGGGACCGAGGTGCCCCCGGTGTGCACCGCGAACTCCCAGAGGGAGTAGCCGTATCCGGTGCCGCGCTGGGTGCCGTACATCCGGACGTAGCGGCCGGAGCCGTTGACGTTGAGGGTCTCGTTGCCGCCGGTGCCGGTGGTGGTCGAGTAGACGGTCGACCAGTTGGTGCCGTCGTTGGAGGTCTGGATCTGGTAGGCCTTGCCGTAGGCGGCCTCCCAGTTCAACTGGACCTGGCAGAGCTGCTGTTCGGTGCCGAGGTCGACCTGCAGCCACTGCGGGTCGGCGGCGGCGGAGGCCCAGCGGGTGCCGGTGTTGCCGTCGACCGCGTTGCCGGCGGCGGTGCCGCCGTTCTCGGTGCTGGACGAGGTCGCGGCCTTGCCCTGCGCCGCGTTGGCCGTCCCGCAGCCGGTGCCGCCGCCGGTCGTCGAGCCGAAGACCTGGAACTCCCAGAGGGAGTAGCCGTATCCGGTGCCGCGGGTGATGCCGTTCATCCGGACGTAGCGGCCGGAGCCGGTGACGTTCAGGGTCTCGGTGCCGCCGGCGCCGGTGGTGGTGGAGTAGACCGTGGTCCAGGTGGCGCCGTCGGCGGAGGTCTGGATCTGGTAGGCCTTGCCGTAGGCGGCCTCCCACTGCAGGACGACCTTGCTGATCGAGGCCGACGCGCCGAGGTCGACCTGCAGCCACTGCTGGTCGCTTGCGGCGCTCGACCAGCGGGTGCCGGTGTTGCCGTCGACCGCGGCGGCCGCCGGGGTGCCGCCGTTCTCGACCGAGGACGAAGTGACGGTCCTGCCCTGGGAGATCAGGGTGTCCGCGGCGTGGGCGGCGGAGCCGGGCAGGGCCAGGACGGTCCCGGCGAGCATGGCGAGTCCGACGACGCCGGCCGAACCGCTGCGCGAGCGTGCTGAGGTGAGCCTCACGGGCTACTCCTCCGGTGGGGGTGGGGTGGGAGTCTGGGTGGGGTGGGGCGCCCCGCCAACCGGAGTCTCCGGGAGCGCTCTCAAAGGTGTCAAGGTTCCGGCGAAGTTCCGGAACCAGCAGCTCACGGCTTTACTCGATGCTTGGATCAGATTGTGAACTAAGTGCCCAGCTCCCAGGCCCGGACCGCGCCGAAACCGCCGTGAAACGGCGTTGAAACGGAATCCGGCGCCGTCTCAGGACGCGGTACGCGGAATCCGCCGCTCCCACTCCCGTTCGAAGACCACGTCGGCGCCCTCCAGCGCCCGCAGACGGTCGCGGGTGGTGAAGTGGGTGGCGTCGCAGGAGATCTCGGACCGGGTCTGCACGGTGACGTCCCATCCGATGTCCGGCCGCTCCATCCGGATCGTCCGGTCCGAGCGGGTCCGCGCGCTCAGCGGGTCGTCGGACCGGATCCGGTACGCCTCCAGCGCGTGCTCCTCGTGCACCAGTCCGTCCGGATAGGCGTGCGAACCGCCCCGGTCGGGGGCGGCCTCCAGCCGCCACTCGCCCTGTGCGACATCGTGCACCACCAGGCGCTCGGGCCGGGCGGTGAGCGGCTCGGTGGACCGGACGCCGAGCGGCGCGGACTGCTCGGGCGCCTCGAAGGTGATCGGCGCACTGCCCGCGTCGGCCGCCAGGTGGCGGACCGGCAGGGTCAACACGCTGTGCCCGGGGTCGAGTTCGAATCCGGACGGGTCGGGCTGCGGCCACACCCAGGGCCAGTACGCGGAGGACAGCGCCAGCCGGATCCGGTGCCCGGCGGGGAAGTCGTGGGCGATGCCGACGAGTTCGAGCCCGACGTCCTCGACGGCGCCCGGCTCCCACTCGGCCACCAGGTCCCGCCCGGCCCGCGCGGCGAGGTTGAGCACCCCGCGGGTGACCAGGGTCGACGACCCGTCAGGGGCCACGTCGCACAGCCGGGCGACCAGCTGCCCGCGCCGGGCCTGGCTGCGCACCCGCAGGCTCAGCGACGCCCGGCCGAGGATCTCCACCGGCTCGGGCAGCGGCGCGGAGTCGAAGCAGACCGAGCGGCCGTCCTCCTCGCGCTGGTCGGGCGGCAGGTCGGCGGCGTTCCCGGACGGGACGAAGCGGCCGGCGTCGATGCCGGTGTGCTGCGGGGAGCGGACCGGCACGAAGCGGTCGCCGGACGGGGTGCCGGCGGTGCGCAGCGCGTCGTCCAGGCCGTAGCGGACCTCGCGCACGTCGGGCGAGGGCCAGCTCTCGTCGCCGACCCAGCGGCCCGGCCGGTTGGCGTAGCCGGTGGCGGGCGGGACGGACTCGTTCATCCAGGTGCGCAGGGCGGGCTCGGCCATGACGCCGGTGTCCTCGTCCTTCAGCCAGTGGTCCCACCAGCGCAGGGTCTCCTGGAGGAAGCCGATCGCCGGCCCGGGCGGCAGGCCCTGGTCGGGGTACTGGTGCGGCCAGGGGCCGATCAGCCCGCGGACGGGCGCCCGGAGGTGCTCGACCAGCCGCAGCACGGTGTCCCGGTGCGGGTCGGCCCAGCCGCCGACGGCGAGCACGGCGGCCCGGACGCCCGCGTGGTCCTCGCGGACGCTGCCGCGCCGCCAGTAGGCGTCCCGGGTCTGGTGGGCGAGCCAGGGGTGGATCTGGGGTTCGAGGGCCTCCAGACGCTCCAGCCACATCGACTTCCAGGCGTCGCCGACGTACCGCGGGTCCGGCGGGCGGGCGGTGAGGGCGAGCAGGGCGGCCGACCGGGCGTGCATGTCGACGGCGAGCAGGGAGCCGCCGATGTAGTGCCCGCCGTTGTCGTAGGGGTCGTCGCTGGAGCAGACGGTGACCACGGCCCGCAGGGCGGGCGGGGCGAGGGCGGCGAGCCGCAGGCTGCCGGAGCCGCCCCAGGAGGTCCCGAACATGCCGACCCGCCCGCCGCACCAGGGCCGGTCGGCCAGCCACTCGATCACCGCGACGCCGTCGGCGAGCTGCTGCCCGGAGTAGTGGTCGCCGGGCAGCCCGCCGGAGTTGCCGTGGCCGCGGGCGTCGACCCGGACGGAGGCGTAGCCGTGCCCGGCGTACCAGGGGTGCCGCTGGGCGTCGCGCGGCGCGGTCCGGTCGCCGAGCCGGTCCGGCAGGTACTCCAGCAGGGCGGGCACCGGGTGGTCGGTCACCGGTCGCCAGACCCGGGCGGCCAGCTCGGTGCCGTCCGGCAGCGGGATGCGCAGGTCCTCGCGGGTGACGGAGTGGGGGTACGCGTCGGGGTGCCGCATGGCCGTCTCCACTCCGCCGGGTGATCACTTGATTCCGACCATAAGGGATATGTACGGCCATTTCCCGGCTCGGCGTGCGCCCCGGCGCGCGCCTGGGGCTCTCAGTTGCGAATGACTTGCAATTGCCAGCCGATCGACGAAAGGATGTCCGGGCTCACCTCGGCCGTGCCACCCGGAAGGACACCCCAGATGCCAGCCCCCAGCCGTCTCCGTGACCGACTCACCCGCGAGGAGTGGATCCGTCTGGCCGGCATGGGTGGCTTCGTGCTCCTGCTGCACGTGGTCGGCTGGGTCACCCTGCTGGCGGTCATCGCGCCCAGGCACTACGACGTCGGCGGCCAGGTCTTCGGCGCGGGCATGGGCCTGACCGCGTACACCCTCGGCATGCGGCACGCCTTCGACGCCGACCACATCGCCGCGATCGACAACACCACCCGCAAGCTGATGGGCCAGGGCAAGCGGCCGCTGTCGGTCGGCTTCTGGTTCTCGCTCGGCCACTCCTCGATCGTCTTCGGGCTGTGCGCGCTGCTCGCCTTCGGCATCCGCTCGCTGGCCGGGCAGGTCGAGTCGGACGAGTCGACGCTGCACGCCGCGACCGGGCTGATCGGCGTCTCGGTCTCCGGTACCTTCCTGGTGCTGATCGGCCTGATCAACCTGGGCGCCTTCAACGGCATCCTCAAGGTGTTCCGCAAGATGCGCCAGGGCGAGTTCGACGAGGCCGAGCTGGAGCGCCAGCTCGACAAGCGGGGTTTCCTCAACCGGATCCTCGGCCGGGTCACCCGGGCGGTCACCAAGTCCTGGCACATGTACCCGGTCGGCCTGCTCTTCGGTCTCGGCTTCGACACCGCCACCGAGGTCTCGCTGCTGGTGCTGGCCGGCGGCGCGGCGGCCTTCTCGCTGCCCTGGTACGCGCTGCTGGTGCTGCCGATCCTGTTCGCCGCCGGCATGAGCCTGCTGGACACCATCGACGGCTCGTTCATGAACTTCGCCTACGAGTGGGCCTTCTCCAAGCCGATCCGCAAGATCTACTACAACCTGACCGTCACCGGCCTGTCCGTCGTGGTCGCCCTGGTGATCGGCGTGATCGAGCTGGTCGGCCTGCTCGCCGAGAAGCTGGACATCACCTCCGGCCCGGTCGGCTGGATCGCCGAGCTGGACCTCAACCTGGTCGGGTACGCGATCGTCGGCCTGTTCGTGGTCACCTGGGCCGGGGCGCTGGCGTTCTGGAAGTTCGGCAAGGTCGAGCAGAAGTGGTCGGCGGCGCTGCCCGCCGAGCGGAGCGTCGTCGAGGTGGACTGACGCTCCGTCACCGAGGCTGTCGAGCCGGGTCGCCCGCGGGCGGCCCGGCTCTTCTGTTCGGTGCCAAGAGTTAACGTCGGGCATCTTGTCGTGTCATCTTCTACGCGCGTATCTTCAGGCTCCGGATCTACGCGAGTAGTCCGCTGACCGACCCTCAGCCGACCCGGCCGCCCCCACGGCGTCCGGGCGTCCGGGCTGCCCATGAAGGAGTCCTGCACGGTGACCAAGTCCACCGCCCACCGCCCCCGTTCGCGCAGGAAGCTGCTGCGCGCGACCGTTCCCGCGGCCGTCGCGGCCTCCCTGGTCCTGGTGCCGCTGCCCGGCGCGGTCGCCGCCCCCTCCACCGGCGCGGTGATCGCCGAGGTGTACGGCGGCGGTGGCAACTCCGGCGCCACCCTGAAGAACGACTTCATCGAGCTGGGCAACCCGAGCGGCGCCGCCTTCGGCCTGACCGGCTACAGCGTCCAGTACCTGACCGGCACCCCGGGCGCCAACAGCCAGTGGGGCGTCACCCAGCTGACCGGCTCGATCGCCCCCGGCGGCCGCTACCTGGTCGCCGAGGCGGCCGGCGCCGGCGGCACCGTCGACCTGCCCGCCGCGGACGCCTCCGGCAACCTGGCGCTCTCCGGCACCAGCGGCACCGTCGCGCTGGTCTCCGGCACCGCCCCGCTCACCTGCAAGACCGCCGCGGACTGCGGCGCCGACCCGCGCGTGGTCGACCTGGTCGGCTTCGGCACCGCCGTGGTCCGCGAGGGCTCCCCGGTCACCGGCGCCTCCAACACCGCCTCGGTGGCCCGCGGTTCGTCGCTGGCCGACACCGACAACAACGCCGCCGACCTGAAGTCCGGCGCCCCGAGCCCGGTCAACGGCAAGGGCGAGGCCCCCGACCTCCCGGACGGCGGCTCCGGCTCCACCGGCCCGACCGAGCCCGGCACCGTCCGGATCCACGACATCCAGGGCGCCACCCGGCTCTCGTCGAAGACCGGCAAGACCATATCCGGCGTCCCCGGCATCGTCACCGGCGTGCGCGGCTACGGCTCCAAGGGCTTCTGGATGCAGGACCCGAACCCGGACGCCGACCCGGCCACCAGCGAGGGCGTGTTCGTCTACACCGGCAGCGCCACCCCGGCCGTCAAGGTCGGCGACGCGGTCCTGGTGACCGCCAAGGTCGCCGAGTACTACCCCAACTACAACGGCGGCAGCCAGTCGATCACCGAGCTGACCAGCCCGCAGGTCACCGTGGTCTCCTCGGGCAACGCGGTGCCCGCGCCGGTGCTGCTGGACGACTCGAGCATCCCCGCCGCGTACACCCAGGACGCGGCCGGCGGCTCGATCGAGAACCTGCCGCTGAAGCCCGCGGACTACGCGCTCGACCTGTACGAGTCGCTGGAGGGCATGAACGTCCAGGTCGTCCACGTCCGCGTGGTGCAGGCCACCGACAAGTACAACGAGCTGTGGGTGGACGCCCGCAACCAGGACCGGCCGACCCGCCGGGGCGGCGTCGTCTACCTCGGCTACGACCAGCCCAACCCGGGCCGCCTGATGGTCCAGTCGCTCGTCCCGGTCGCCGAGCAGCCGTTCCCGCAGCTCAACGTCGGCGACGAGCTGGAGGGCGTCACCGCCGGTCCGCTGGACTACAACCAGTTCGGCGGCTACACCGTCGCCGCCACCACCATCGGCAAGACCTGGGACAGCAAGCTCCAGCGCGAGGTCGCCGACCCCGCCAGGCCGAGCCAGCTCACCATCGCCACCTACAACGTGGAGAACCTCGACCCGAGCGACCCGGACGAGAAGTTCGCCCAGCTGGCCCAGGGCGTGGTCACCAACCTGCGCTCGCCCGACATCGTCACCCTGGAGGAGATCCAGGACAACAACGGCGCGGTCAACGACGGCACGGTGGACGCGAGCCAGACCGTCGCCAAGTTCCTCGCCGCGATCAAGGCGGCCGGCGGCCCGGCCTACGACTGGCGCTCCGTCGACCCGGAGAACGGCAAGGACGGCGGCGAGCCCGGCGGCAACATCCGCCAGGTCTTCCTGTTCAACCCCGACCGGGTCTCCTTCACCGACATCGCCGGCGGCGACTCCACCACCGCCGTGGACGTGACCGGCACCGGCAAGCGCACCTCGCTGACCGCCTCGCCCGGCCGGATCGACCCCGGCAACGAGGCCTGGAACAGCAGCCGCAAGCCGCTGGTCGGCCAGTTCAGCTTCCACAACAAGCCGGTCTTCGTGATCGCCAACCACTTCAACAGCAAGGGCGGCGACCAGGGCATCGACAGCCGCTTCCAGGCCCCGGGCCGCAGCTCCGAGGTGCAGCGCATCAAGCAGGCGACCGTCGAGCAGGCCTTCGTGGCCAAGCTGCTGGCCGCCGACAAGAACGCCCGGGTGGTCTCCCTCGGCGACTTCAACGACTACCAGTTCTCGCCCGCGCTGGACGCCCTCACCAAGGACGACGTGCTGCGCGACCTGGTGATCCAGCTGCCCGAGCGCGAGCGCTACTCCTACGTCTACCAGGGCAACTCCCAGGTCCTCGACCACATCCTGGTCAGCCCCACCCTCAAGTGGCACGACGTGGACTACGAAGTGGTGCACATCAACAGCGAGTTCGCCGTCCAGGCCAGCGACCACGACCCGCAGGTGGTCCGCATCAAGCCGTGACCCGGCCGGCTCCCCGTACGCTGTCCGGATGATCAGGCCGATAGAGCTCGTCGTCCTCGACTGCGACGGGGTGCTGGTGGACAGTGAACGGATCGCGCTCGGCGTCCAGGTCGCCCTGGGCGCCGAGTTCGGCTGGCCGCTGACCGAGCAGGACGTGGTGGAGCGCTTCATCGGGCGCTCCACCGCATCGATCGGGGAGCAGGTCGCGGAGCGGCTCGGCGCGGCCGCCGCGGCCGCGTGGGGGCGGCGGTTCGAGGAACTGCACCGGGAGCGGGTCGACGCCGGGCTCCGGCCCGTGGACGGCCTGCCCGAGGCGCTGGACGCCATCGCGCTGCCGACCTGCGTGGCCTCCAGCGGCTCGCACGAGAAGATGCGTCACACCCTGGGCCGGACCGGCCTGTACGACCGCTTCGAGGGCCGGATCTTCTCCTCGACCGAGGTCGCCCGCGGCAAGCCCGCCCCGGACCTCTTCCTGCACGCCGCCCGGCGGATGGGCGTCGACCCGGCCGCCTGCGCGGTGGTCGAGGACAGCGCGCCGGGTGTCGCGGCGGCCCGCGCGGCCGGCATGCGGGCCTTCGGGTACGCGGGCGGGCTCACCCCCGCCGAGCGGCTCGCCGGGCCGGGCACCGTGGTGTTCCACGACATGCGCGAGCTGCCGGGCCTGCTGGAGCCCTGAGACGCGTGGGCGCCCCGGCCCTGAGGGTGGGAGCCGGGGCGCCGGTTCGGGAGGCGGTCAGCGGCCGAGGGCCTTGAGGACCGCGCCGGCCATCGCCGCCTCGCCGGTGGCGTTGGGGTGGAACGGGACGGTCGGCGAGCCCGGCAGCGCGCCCTCCACCCAGCGGTCGTCCGAGCAGACGTCGTGGCCGCGGGTCGGGGTGAGGGTGTCCACGTAGGTGGCGCCGTTCGCCTTCGCGGTGGCGGCCAGCATGGTGTTCACCTTCCCGAGCACGCCCCGCAGGTAGGCCACGTCGCCGACGGTGACCGGCTGCCGGCCAAAGCAGTCCCGCTCGTTCTCCGGCAGTACCGAGGGGTAGCCGACCACCAGCACCCTGGCGTTCGGCGCCTTGGCGTGGATCTTCTGCAGCACGGAGGCGAGTTGCGGCGCCGCGCCGTCGACCCGCTTCGCCAGCGAGTCCTCGCCCCAGACCCACGCCCACTGGCTCCAGCTCCAGTGCCCGTCGGCGTAGTGGTCCTTGCACGGGGTGCCCAGCGGGTTGACCACGGCGCCCGCGATGCAGGTGGCGATCACGTCGGCGATGCCGAGGTCCGAGGTGCCCAGGTCGTTGCCGCCGATCCCGAGGGTGACCAGGGTGGTGTCCGCGGTGACCGCGTTCAGCTGCGGGTCGTTGACCCGGAACGGGCCGTCCCACTGCGCCTCGGTCATCGCCTTCACCTTCGCCGCGCCGCAGGTGACGTCGGTGTACGAGCCACCGATCCGGGCCGCCACCAGGTGGCCGTAATTGCGGTCGGAACGCAGGCACAGGCCCGCGTACTGACCCGGGACACCGGACCCGGCGGCGTACGAGTCGCCGAGCGCGACGTACTTTCCCCCCGCCGCGGCGGCGTGCGCGGGGGACGTGGCGCCGGACAGGGCGGCGGCCAGCAGGACGCCGCTGACCAGGACGGACGAGCGCTTCAGGGCAGGACGGAGCACGGTTCCTCCTGGGGGAGAGGACGGTGGGGGTGGGTGCCGTACCAATCGGTAAGTTACCGACGCGTCAAATCGCTGTCCAGATTTTCGACACGATTTCCCGAAAGCCCGTCAGCGGTATTAGGAATTCCGCTCCGGTGCGTAGCGGAGGCAATTCTGATACGCCGTGGAGCGGAATTCCGGGCGGGGGAGGTTGACCGCCCGGCCGGAAGGACGCAGGATCATGGCACCCCACCGCCCCGGAAGGACCCGCCGCATGGCATTCGACGCCGACGTGATCGTGATCGGAGCCGGCCTCGCGGGCCTGGCCGCCACCGCCGAACTCGCCGACGCCGGGCGGAAGGTGATCCTGCTCGACCAGGAGCCCGCGGTCTCGCTGGGCGGCCAGGCGCACTGGTCCTTCGGCGGCCTGTTCCTGGTCGACTCGCCGGAGCAGCGCCGGATGCGGATCCGCGACTCCCGCGAGCTCGCCTGGCAGGACTGGCTCGGCTCGGCCGGCTTCGACCGTCCCGAGGACGCCTGGCCGCGCCGCTGGGCGGAGGCGTACGTGGACTTCGCCGCGGGCGAGAAGCGCGCCTGGCTGCACGCCATGGGCGTGCGCTTCTTCCCGGTGGTCGGCTGGGCCGAGCGCGGCGGACTGCTGGCCAGCGGCCCCGGCAACTCGGTGCCGCGCTTCCACATCACCTGGGGCACCGGCCCCGGCCTGGTCGAGCCGTTCGCCCGCCGGGTCCGCGAGGCGGCCGCCCGCGGCCTGGTCGAGCTGCGCTTCCGCCACCGGGTGACCGGCCTGTCCGCCTCGGCGGGCGCGGTGGACACCGTCAGCGGCGAGGTCCTGGCGCCGAGTCGGGTCCAGCGCGGCGAGTCCAGCTCCCGCGAGGTGGAGGAGGGCTTCGAGCTGCGCGCCCAGGCCGTGGTGGTCGCCTCCGGCGGCATCGGCGGCAACCACGACAAGGTGCGCGCCGCCTGGCCGAAGCGGCTCGGCACCCCGCCGGCGCGGATGCTCTCCGGCGTGCCCGCGCACGTCGACGGGCTGATGCTGGACGTCGCCGAGGCGGCCGGCGGCCGGCTGATCAACGGCGACCGGATGTGGCACTACACCGAGGGCATCGAGAACTGGAACCCGATCTGGCCCGCCCACGGCATCCGGATCCTGCCCGGCCCGTCCTCGCTCTGGCTGGACGCCCGCGGCCGCCGGCTGCCCGTCCCGCTCTTCCCCGGCTTCGACACCCTCGGCACCCTCGAACACATCATGACCACCGGGCACGACCACACCTGGTTCGTGCTCACCCAGAAGATCATCGAGAAGGAGTTCGCGCTCTCCGGCTCCGAGCAGAACCCCGACCTCACCGGCAAGTCCGTCCGCGACGTGCTCGGCCGCGCCCTGCCCGGCGCCCCCGGCCCGGTCGAGGCGTTCAAGCGCAACGGTGTGGACTTCGTGGTCGCCGACACCCTCGGCGAGCTGGTCCGCGGCATGAACGCCAAGACCCCGGACACCCCGATCGACGAGGCCGACCTGCGCCGCGAGATCGAGGCCCGGGACCGCGAGATCGCCAACCCCTTCGCCAAGGACCTGCAGGTCACCGCCATCCACGGGGCCCGCCGCTACCTGGGCGACAAGCTGATCCGCACCGCCGCCCCGCACCGGCTGCTGGACCCCAAGGCCGGGCCGCTGATCGCGGTGCGGCTCAACATCCTCACCCGCAAGTCGCTCGGCGGCCTGGAGACCGACCTGTCCGGGCGGGTGCTCACCGCCGACGGCACGCCCCTGGAGGGCGTCTACGCGGCCGGCGAGGCGGCCGGCTTCGGCGGCGGAGGGGTGCACGGCTACCGCTCGCTGGAGGGCACCTTCCTGGGCGGCTGCCTGTTCTCGGGCCGGAACGCAGGACGGGCGGCGGCCGCAGCCACCGCCTGACCCGCGCCGTGCCCGGCGTTACTTGTCGATGTACATCGAGTCCATGAACTCGATCAGCTGGCGGTCGGTCACCCGCATGCCGTCGCGGTGGCCGGACGCCAGGTCCTTCTCGCTGATCATGCCGACCAGCATCTCGCCGTCGATCACCGGGATGCGGCGGATCTGGTGCTGCTCCATCTTCTTCAGCACGTCGTCCATGGAGTCGTCCGCGCGGACGCAGTGCAGGTGACCGGCCAGCTCCATCGCCTTCATCGTCATCGGGTCCTTGCCCTCGGCGATACATCGGGTGACGATGTCACGGTCGGTGATGATGCCCTTGAGCTTGCCGTCGCTGCCGCAGATCGGCATCGCGCCGACCCCCATGTCGCGCATCATCATCGAGGCGTCCATCAGGGTCTGGTCGGCACCGACGCACTGGGCACCGGCATGCATGATGTCACGGGCTGTGATCACGGATCTTCCTCTCCTCGTCCGCGCGCAAGCCGCGGAGGGTGGTGGTCCTGCCACCGTAGGACGAGGTCCCGCCGCCCGCGCGGGGAGTTGCTCCGGGGCCCGGCGGCCGGACGGCCCGGGCACTGCGGCAGAATCTGGTGACCGCCCGTGTCCGGCCACCGCCGGACCGCAGCCCTCGCGGTCCGCGGCCGACGACGGCGGCGGGCCACCACGGAAGGACACTTGATGGCCCGTCGAGCCGACCGGCAGCCCGCCGCCGCCCCCGCCGCACCGGTGACCGTGACCGTCTGCCGGGGCTGCTGCTGCGGCACGACGGCCAAGCACCCGGGGGTCGACCATGCGGGTCAGCTGGCCCGGCTGCGGGCCGGCGTCGGCACCGCCGGACAGGTCCGGGCGGTGGACTGCCTGGACGCCTGCGGGCACTCCAACGTGGTGGTGGTCAGCCCCTCCGCCGAGGGGCGCAGGGCGGGCGGCCGGCCGGTCTGGCTGGGCTGGGTGCTGGCCGAGGACATGATCGACGAGATCGGCGAGTGGGTCCGGGCCGGCGGCCCGGGCATCGTCCCGGCGCCGGGCGTGCTCGACCTGCAGGAGTTCCAGGTCTCCCGCCGGGTCCGCGACGGCCTCCCGGGCTGACCGCGCACCCCGCACCCGGCCGGTCCGGCCCGCCGGTCGGCTGCCATCCTTGAGGGCATGACCGAACTCGACGGGCGGCCGGTGGACCCGGCGGAGCTGCAGGTGCTGGCGCTCACCAACTACGGGCACTTCACCACCGTGCGGGTGGAGGACGGCCGGGTCCGGGGGCTGGCGCTGCACCTGGAGCGGCTGACCGCCGACTGCCGGGCGCTGTTCGGCACCGAGCCGGACCTGGACCGGGTGCGGGCGTACGTCCGGCGGGTGCTGCCCGGGGCGGGCACGGTCAACGTACGGGTCACCCTGTTCGACCCGGCGCTGGACCTCGGCACCATCGGCGGCCCGGCCCACCCGCGGGTGCTGGTCACCACCCGCCCCGCCGGCCCGCTCGCCGCGGGGCCGGTCCGGGTGCGCACCGTCCCGTACGTGCGCGACCTGCCGCAGGTGAAGGGTGTCGGGCTGTACGGCGCGCTGCGGCACCGGCGGGAGGCGCTGCTGGCCGGCTTCGACGACGTGCTGTTCACCGACCCGGCGGGCCGGCTGACCGAGGGCGGTACCTGGAACCTCGGGCTGGTCCGGGACGGCCGGGTGGTGTGGCCGCGCGGCGAGATCCTGGTCGGCACCACCATGCGGCTGCTGCAGCGGGCGGACGAGGGCTGGTCGGCGGAGGACGTCCGCTCGGCGGACGGCTTCGAGGCGGCGTTCGCCACCAACGCCGCGGTCGGCGTGCGGGTGGTGTCGGCGGTCGACGGGCGGCCGCTCGCCGGGGAGCACCCGGTGGTCGAGCGGCTGCGCGCCGCGTACCGGGAACTGCCCGGCGAGCCGGTCTGACGCCGGACCGGGTGCCGGAGGTCCGGATCCGGTCAGACGGTGAACCAGGCCTTGCCCTCGGGCGAGTTGACCGCCCGCAGGATGGCGATCGCGATCACGATGCCGAGCAGGCCGGGGACGGAGCCGCTGAACAGGGCGACGATCCCGTTCAGCACCGCCAGGCCCTCGATGGCCGTCACCGTGACGCGCACCCAGCGCAGCCGCCGGGGCACCAGGGCGGCGCAGATCGCCAGCACGAGGGCGAGGAACAGGGTGATGCCGCCGATCGCGCCGAGCACCCCGGAGTCGTCGTCGCCGTTGCTCAGGCCGAGCAGCAGCAGGCCGACCAGGCCGTTGGCGAGCACCTGGAAGACCAGGCCGCCGATCGCGAACTTGAGCTGGCGCGGCATCGGCCCGCCGTACTGATGAACCGTCATGTCCGTTGTCCCCCCGGAGCCGTCGAACTCTTCCCGTGTGGAGAGGATGAGCGGACGGCCCCGGGGTGTCAACGGTGCGTGTGATCAGCTCTCGAAGCCGAAGCCGGCCAGCCGGAGCGCGCCCCGGAGCGTGAGCCGGACGTCGTGCACGCCGGAGGCGGGTGCGGCGAGTTCGGCCGTCAGCCCGGTCCACTCCTGCGGGCCGCCGGTGGGCGGGACCGGGACGGTGGTGACCGTGCCGTCCAGCTCCACCTCGACGGCGGCGGAACCGGGCAGCGCGCGGGCGACGGTCAGCCGGATCCGGCCGGCCCGGCCGCCGAGGTCGCAGTCGTGGAACAGCAGCCGGGCGAGCCCGGCGCCCTCCACCGCCTCGCCGCCCTCCGCGCGGCTGCGCTCGACCAGCCGGGCTCCCGAGGCGTCGTCGAAGTCGCGGGCGAGCACGGTCGTCCCGTGCGCCGGTCGCGGCGCGGACTCCGCGGCCGGCAGCGCGAGTTCGGCGGTGGAGCGGAGGTCGCCGGCGCTGGCGCCGGCGGCCAGCAGCTGGCGGCCGCCGGGGGCGGCCCAGCGGTGGTGGGCGACGTCCCGGTGGCCGAGCGCCTCCAGCGGCACCGCGAACTCCACCTCGCGGGCCTCGCCCGGCGCCAGCTCCACGCGCCGGAAGGCGTGCAGGCGCAGCGGTGCGCTGTGCCGGGCCTCCAGTGCGCGGGCGTACAGCTGGACGGTCTCGGTGCCCGCGCGCCGCCCGGTGTTGGTGACGGTGAGCGCGGCGACCACCCGCCCGCCGTCGAGCGCGACCCGCAGCGGGCCGTACCCGAAGGCGGTGTAGCCGAGGCCGTGGCCGAAGGGGTACAGCGGCTCCTCGCCCAGGTACTGGTAGGTGAGGCGGCCGGAGATGATGTCGTAGTCCAGCAGGCCGGGCAGCGACTGCCCGGCGCGGTACCAGGTCTGCGGCAGGCGGCCGGTGGGCGCGGCGTCGCCGAGCAGGACGTCCGCCAGCGCGGCGCCGCCCTCCTGGCCGCCGTGCGCGGTCCACAGCACGGCCGGGACCTCGCGGGCCGCCCAGTCGACGGCGTACGGGTAGCCGGAGACCACCGCGAGGACGGTGCGCGGGTTGGCGGCGCGGGCGGTGCGCAGCAGCTCCTCCTGCTGCGGGGGGAGGGCGAGGTCGACCCGGTCCTCGGTCTCCCGGCCGTTCAGGTGCGGGTCGTTGCCGGCCACCACGACCACCGTGTCGGCCGCGGCGGCGATCCGGGCGGCCTCGGCGGCGCCGGCCGACACCAGGCGGCAGACGAACGGCTCGGCCTCCTCGTACGCGGTGGTGTACGTGGTGAGCGCGCCGGTGCCGGCCGCCACCGCGATCCAGCGGCCGCTGCCCAGGTGCTGGATCCGGGTGCGGCCGTCCTCGCCGCGCTCCAGTCGGAAGGCCTCCTGGACCACCCACGCGTCGGGGTGGTCGGCGGTGGCGGCGAGCAGCCCGTAGTCGTCCTTGGTGAGGTAGCGGCCGTCGTGCGCCTGCACGGTGGTGACGCCCCGGCCCCAGTCCTGGACGGCGAAGACCTCGCCCTCGCCGACCGCGGGCGCGGTGGCGGCCAGCAGGCCGTCGGGGCCCGCGCTCAGGTAGCCGCCGGTGGTGGTGGAGCGCAGCGCGATCCGGTCCAGGCCGTCGGTCCAGCTGACCCGTTCGGCGCCGAGGCGGGCGCGCAGCGCGTCCAGCAGGGTGGTGCGGTGGGTGAGCGAGCCGCTGTACCAGTCGCGCAGCACGTCGTCGCCGAGCGGGCCGACCACCGCCAGGGTGCCGGTGGGGGCGAGCGGCAGCAGCGCGTCCTCGTTGCGCAGCAGCACCACGGCCTGCCGGGCGCTCTCGCGGGCCAGCGCCCGGTGCTCGGGGCAGTCGACCACGGCCTGGCCGGTTCCGGCGTACGGGTCGAGCCCCGGGTCGAGCTCGCCGGTGCGGATCCGCAGGGTGAGCAGCCGGGCGACGGCCGCGTCGATGTCGGCCTCGTCGACCAGGCCGCGCTCCAGCGCCTCGGTGAACCGGGCGACGGTGACCTGCGGGTCGGCGCCGTGGTCGGTGAAGCTGTCCACCCCGGCGCGCAGCGCGGCGGCGTGGCCGGTGGCGTGGTCGGGGTAGTGGCGCTGCGCGGCGACCAGGTTGGAGGGGGCCTCGGCGTCGCTGCACACCAGCAGGTCGGCGCCGTGCTTCCAGCGGCGCAGCTCGTCCTTCAGGTAGCCGCTGACGTGGGCGGGCCGGCCGTTCACCACGTTGTACGAGGGCATCACGGCGGCGATCGCGCCGGACTCCACCGGGCCGCGGTAGCAGGGGAGTTCGTACTCGTGCAGGACGCGCTGGCGCAGGTCGGAGGAGCTGGTGGTGCGGTCGGTCTCGTTGTTGTAGCCGAGGAAGTGCTTCAGGGTGGGGGCGGTGCGCCAGTACACCGGGTGGTCGCCGCGCAGGCCCCGCGCGTACGCGGTGGCGAGTTCGGCGGTGAGCAGCGGGCACTCGGCGTAGCCCTCCTCGTTGCGGCCCCAGAGCGGGTGGCGCAGCGGATTCACCACCGGGGCCCAGACGTTGAGGCTGACCGGGGCCTCGCGGCCGGGTGCGGGCGGGCGCTCGTGGAAGGCCCGGACCTCGGTGGAGACGGCCTCGCCGACCGCGCGGACCAGCTCGGGGTTCCAGGTCGCGCCGAGGCCGACCGCCTGCGGGAAGGAGGTCGCCCCGCCGAGCCAGGACACCCCGTGCAGCGCCTCGGTGCCGGTCACGTGCGCGGCCAGGCCGAGCCGCGGGACGGCGGGCGCGTACTGGTGCAGCAGGGCGATCTTCTCGGCGGGTTCGAGCCGGGAGAGGAGGTCCTTCACCCGTTCGTCGACGGGCAGCCGCGGGTCGCGGAACGGGGCGTCTGACATGGCGGCGGTCCTCCGGTGGGCTGACGATCGAAGCGCTTCGAAGTTCGCAGCCCGCCGGGGTGGTGTCAAGGCGCGCACCTGGCCCGAAGCGGCCCGTACCGCCTGTGTCGCGGTCAAGTCCTGAACTGTGAAGCTCGTGCAAACCCTTGTGCGGCGGCTCCGGCTGGCCTAGCCTCGGCGCCACGTTGAAGCGCTTCGACAGTGCGCTCGACGGACCCGGTCCCGCACCACCCCAATCGCCGCCCCCGCGCCAGGACGAAGGGCTCCTCCCACCATGAACAGCGCTGACAGAGCCGCGCTCGCCGCCAACCCCTCCCGCCGACGGCTGCTCGCCGGTGCGGTCGCCGCGGTCGCGGCGGCCACCGGCGGCGGGCTGCTTTCCGCCTGCTCCTCGGGCAAGGGCGGCTCCACGGCCAAGGGCGGCGTCGCCGGCAACGACACCCTGGCGAGCGTCCTCCCCGCGTACGCCGCCTCCACCGTGGTCACGCCCGACATCCCGAGCGTCAACGGCTCCACCCCGGCGTTCCTGAAGTTCCCCGCCGAGCTGAAGGCATCTGTGGCCAACAAGCCGGGCAAGGGCGGCAGTTACACCTTCTTCACGCCGCTGTGGGGAGCGGACCCGGGCAGCGGCTCCAAGTACTTCACCGCGATGGACGACGCACTCGGCATCAAGGTCAAGTGGCAGCTCCAGGACGGCGTCACCTACCAGGACAAGCTCGGCGCGGTGCTGGCCGGCGACAACGTCCCGGACCTGTTCTGCATCCCGGGCTGGAACATCCTGGGCCAGATCCCCAACGCCATCGGCGCCAAGGCCGCCGACCTCGGCCCGTACCTCTCCGGCGAGAAGATCAAGAAGTACCCCAACCTGGCCGCGATCCCCACCGGCGCCTGGCAGATGTGCGTCTTCGGCGGCAAGCTGCGCGGCCTGCCGATGCCCAACCGTCCGCTCGGCGGCGTGGTGCCGTACTACCGGGCCGATCTGCTGGAGGCCAAGGGCATCACCCAACTGCCCAAGACCGCCGACGAGTTCCTCAAGCTGGCCAAGGACCTCACCAGTGCCGACGCCAAGGTCTGGGCCTGCGACGACATGTGGTGGACCGCCCAGGTGCTGTTCAACCTGGTGCCCGGCTCGATGCCCAACTACTGGAAGCAGGACGGCGGCAGGCTGGTCCACCGGATCGAGACGCCGGAGTACCTGGAGGCGCTCTCCTGGACCCAGAAGCTCTACGCCCAGGGCAGCGTCCACCCCGACGCGGTGGCCGGCAAGTCCAACGACGCCAAGACCCGCTTCACCTCCGGCCAGACGCTGTTCATGAACGACGGCGACGTGATGCGCGGCATGATGAACGAGCAGGCCAAGGCCAACCCGAAGTTCCGGATGAAGCCGATGGACTTCTTCGCCCACGACGGCGGCAGGCTGGAGCTGTACGTCGGCCAGCCGGCCGGCATCTTCAGCTTCCTGTCCGCCAAGCTCTCCGGCGCGCAGATCGAGGAGCTGCTCGGCGTCGCCGACTTCGCGGCCGCCCCGTTCGGCAGCAAGGAGTTCCTGCTGGAGAAGTTCGGCGTCGAGGGCACCCACTACACCAAGGACGCCTCCGGCACCCCGGTGCAGACCGAGCTCGGCACCAAGGAGGTCGTCTCCTCCTACGAGTTCGTCGCCTCCCCGGCCCCCGCCATCGCCTGGCCCGACCAGCCGCAGGCCGCCACCGACTTCGCCAACTGGATGGGCCGGATGATGGCCTTCGGCAAGAAGCCGATGTTCTACGGCATGCAGGTCCAGGAGCCGACCCGGCTCGCCTCGCTCTACACCCGGTTCAAGGACATCGAGAACGACGTGGTCCGCGGCCGCAAGAAGATCAGTGACATGCAGGACGAGGTCGCCAACTGGAAGAAGAACGGCGGCGACGAACTGCGCGCCTTCTACCAGGACATCCTCGACAAGAACGGCAGCGGGAGCTGATGAGCACCGTCCTCGGCAGCCGCCGGGCCGACCGGGGGGAGGCCGCCGCGCCGGCGGCGGCCGCCCCCCGGGGCATCACCCGGTGGCAGCGGTTCAAGCGCGACCGGGTCCTGGTCCTGATGACCCTGCCCGCGCTCGCGCTGCTGGTCGTCTTCAACTACGTCCCGCTGCTGGGCAACGTCGTCGCCTTCGAGGACTACGACGTCTACGGCGGCGGCATCACCGGCAGCGAGTTCGTCGGGTTCGACAACTTCGCCGCGGTCTTCAACGACGACCAGTTCTGGGCCGCCGTCACCAACACCCTCTCCATCACCGGCATCCAGCTGCTGCTGTTCTTCCCGGTGCCGATCGCGCTCGCCCTGCTGCTCAACAGCATCATGAGCGGCCGCGTCCGCACCGCGGTCCAGTCGATCCTGTACCTGCCGCACTTCTTCTCCTGGGTGCTGGTCATCACGGTCTTCCAGCAGATGCTCGGCGGGGCCGGCCTGATCGCCCAACTGCTGCGCCGGCACGGCGTCCAGGGCTTCGACCTGATGACCGACCCGGGCCTGTTCAAGTTCCTGATCACCGCCCAGGCGGTGTGGAAGGACGCCGGCTGGGGCGTGATCATCTTCCTGGCCGCGCTCAGCTCGGTCAGCCCCGAGCTGTACGAGGCCGCCGCCGCCGACGGCGCCGGCCGGTGGCGGCGGATCTGGCACGTCTCGCTGCCCGCCCTGCGCCCGGTGATCGCCCTGCTGCTGGTCCTGCGGGTCGGCGACTCGCTCACCGTCGGCTTCGAGCAGATCCTGCTGCAGCGCGACGCGGTCGGCGTCGGGGTCTCCGAGGTGCTCGACACCTACGTCTGGTTCCGCGGCATCCGCAGCGGCGACTTCTCCTATGCGGCCGCGGCGGGCCTGGTCAAGGGAGTCTTCAGCTTCCTGATGGTGGTCCTGGCCAACCGGGTGGCCCAACGCCTCGGTGAGGAAGGGGTCTACAGCAGATGAGCACGACGACCCGACCCGTGTGGGAGGAAGAGCCGAGTGCGGTCGGCAAGGGGTTCAAGGGGCTCGGCCTGGGGGCCATCTGCCTGCTGATCCTCGGGCCGCTGTGGGTGGTGGTGCTGACCAGCGTCTCCGACGCCCGGACGATCACCGAGGCCGGCGGGCTGGTGGTGGTGCCCGGCGGCCTGTCGGTCCGGGCGTACCAGGAGATCCTCACCGGCGGCGCGGTCACCCGCGCGGTGGTGGTGAGCCTCGGGCTGACCGGGGTCGGCACGGCGGTGTCGATGCTGGTGTCGGTGCTCGCCGCGTACGGGCTCTCCCGGCGCGGGACGTGGGGCCACCGGCCGATCCTGCTGGCCATGATGGTGACGATGTTCTTCGGCGCCGGGCTGATCCCGACCTACCTGCTGATCCAGAACCTCGGGCTGATGGACAGCTACTGGTCGCTGGTCCTGCCGAGCGCGGTGAACGTCTTCAACCTGCTGGTGCTGCGCGCCTTCTTCATGGGCGTCGCCCCGGAGCTGATCGACAGCGCGCGGATCGACGGCGCCGGCGAGTGGCGGATCCTTCTGCAGATCGTGCTGCCGCTCTCCCGGGCGGTGGTCGCCGTGGTCGCGCTGTTCTACGCGGTCGGGTACTGGAGCGCCTGGTTCAACGCCTCGCTGTACCTGAACGACCAGCACCGCTACCCGCTGCAGAACATCCTCAACTCCTTCGTGCTGCGCCAGCAGGCGCCGACCGGCATGTCGCAGGCCATCAACACCGGTGCGGTGCCCGCGCTCTCGGTGCAGATGGCGGTGATGGTGCTGGCCCTGGTGCCGGTGGTCTGCGTGTACCCGTTCGTCCAGAAGCACTTCCAGAAGGGCATGCTGATCGGCGCCGTCAAGGGCTGATCGCACCGCACCGTCCGAGGAGGACCCGCTGATGCCATCCCTTGCCGACGCCACCCGGGGCCGGATCCTGTTCGGCGGCGACTACAACCCCGAGCAGTGGCCCGAGGAGACCTGGGCGGAGGACGTCCGGCTGATGAAGGAGGCCGGCGTCACCACGGTGACGGTCGGCGTGTTCTCCTGGGCGCGGCTCGAACCCGCGCCGGGGATGCGCGAGTTCGGCTGGCTGCGGCGGCTGCTCGACCTGCTGCACGCGGGCGGCGTCGAGGTGTGCCTGGCCACCCCGACCGCCTCCCCGCCGGCGTGGCTGGGGCGGCTCCACCCCGGCACGCTGCCGGTCACGGCCGACGGGACCACCCTGTGGTGGGGCTCGCGGAACCAGTACTGCCCCTCGTCGGCCGCCTACCGGCGGTACGCGGGCGCGCTGGTGGCCGACCTGGCGGCGGAGTTCGCCGACCACCCGGCGGTGGTGATGTGGCACGTCAACAACGAGTACGGGCCGGTCTGCCACTGCGAGGAGACCGCCGAGCGCTTCCGCGGCTGGCTGCGCGACCGCCACCGGACCTTGGAGGGGCTCAACTCGGCCTGGGGGACGGCCTTCTGGAGTCAGGGCCACAGCTCCTGGGCGACCGTGATCCCGCCTCGCAGCGCGCCGTACCTCCCGAACCCGGCCGCGGTGCTCGACTTTCGGCGGTTCTGCTCGGACGTGCTGCTGGAGTGCTTCACCGCGGAGCGCGACCTGATCCGGCGCCACCGGCCGGACGTGCCGGTCACCACCAACTTCATGACCCTCTACCCGCACGTGGACTGCTGGTCCTTCGCCGCGGCCGAGGACTTCGTCTCGCTGGACAGCTACCCCGACCCGGCGGATCCGCGGGCCGCGGTGTACGCCTCGCTGGGCCAGGACGTGGCCCGGTCGGTCGGCGGCGGCAGGCCCTGGATGCTGATGGAGATGGCGGCGGGCGCCGTCAACTGGCGCCCGGTGAACCGGGCCAAGCCCGCCGAGCGGCTGCGGCTGGAGGCCCTGCAGTCGGTGGCGCGGGGCGCGGACGCGATCCACTTCTTCCAGTGGCGGGCCTCGCGCTCCGGGGCGGAGAAGTTCCACTCGGCGATGCTCCCGCACGCCGGCCCGGACACCCCGCAGCACCGCGCGGTCCGCGAGCTCGGACGGGAGCTCGGCCGGCTCGGCGAGGCGGTCGGCGGCGAGGTCGCGGCCGACGTCGCGGTGGTGCTGGACTGGCCGAACTGGTGGGCGCTGGAACAGCGCGGCCGGCCGAGCGAGCGGGTCGAGCTGCCCGGGCTGCTGCTCGCCTGGCACGGGGCGCTGTGGGACGAGCACCTGACCGTCGACTACGTCCGCCCGGACGCCGACCTCCGGCGCTACCGGATGGTGGCCGTGCCCAACCTCTACCTGGCCGACGACCCGGCCGTGGACAACCTGGTGGCGTACGCCGACGGCGGGGGCACGCTGGTCAGCGGCTTCCTGACCGGCGTCGCGGACGGGAACGACACCGTCCGCGAGGGCGGCACGGACGCCCGGCTGCGCGCGGTGCTGGGGGTGCACCCGCTGGAGTGGCGGCCGCTCGGCGAGGAGAGCGTGCCGCTCACCGGCCTGGACGGCGCCGCGACGCTGTGGAGCGAGGCGCTGCGGGTCGAGGAGGGGACGGAGGTCCTGGCCCGGCTGGCCGACGGCACCCCGGCGGTCACCCGCAGGGGGAGGGCCGTCTACCTGGCGACGCTGCCGGATCCGGCGCTGCTGCGGCGGCTGCTGGGCGGCGCCGCGGCAGCCGCGGGTGTCCGGCCGGAGGTCGAGGGCCTGCCGGACGGCGTCGAGGCGGTCCGGCGGGGCGGGCTGCTCTTCCTGCTCAACCACACCGGCGCGGCCGTCCGGATCGCGTCCGGCGCCGGGCGGCACGAGGTGCTGACCGGCCGGGAGCTGCCGCCGGACGCCGAGCTCGGCCCGTACGACGCGTGGGTGCTGCGGTAACGCGGGGGTTCCACCGGGTGCATCGCCCGGTGCGGTTCTACGATCGAGGACGGTCCTTCCATGTCCAGCCCGGCCCATGGCCTGTTCGACACCGCTCCCGCCGACGACTGGCGGGACGGCTACCTGTGCGGCAACGGCCGGCACGGCGCCGTGGTGCACGGGGACTCCGTCGTGGTGACGCACCACGACCTGGTGCTGCCCGATCCGCTGAGCGGCGTGGAACCGCCCCTGCTCGCGCCCCGGTTGGAGGCGATGCGGGACGCGCTGCTGGCCGGCGACCAGGAGCGCGCGGTGCGGCTGTTCGGCGGCGACTGGGAGCCGCGGTTCGTGCAGCGGTTCCATCCCGGCTTCGCGGTGCGGATCCGCCGGCCGGACGCGGCGCCGGCGGAGGGCTTCCGGCGCACCGTGGACTTCGCGACGGGCGTGGTGGCTGCGGAGTGGACGGACGCGGCGGGGCGATGGCGCTCGGAGTGCTTCGTCTCGCGGGCGGACGACGTCGTGGTGCAGCGGCTGGTGGCGCCCGAGGGGGCGGGCGTCAAGGCGGAGATCGGCGTGGACGGCCGGCTGCCCGGCGTGCCGGAGGAGCTGCGGGCCGCGGTCCGCTCGGTCTACCGGCCGGCGCAGGTGCCGGCGGCGGAGGGCGGCGGGGCCCGCGACGAGGCGCTGCTGCGGCTGCGGGCCCGCTACCCGGGGAGCGAGCTCGGCTACCGCGGGGCGGTCAGGATCCTCGCGCCGGGCGGTGCGGTGCGCTGCGACGGGCCGCGGGTGCACGTCCTGGGCGCGCCCGAGGTGCTGCTGCTGACCCGGGTGGCGCGCGGCCCGGTCGGCCCGGTGGACGGCGACCCGGCCCGGCTGGACACCGGCATGTACGAGCTGCCGCAGGGCCACGCCGAGCTGCTGGAGCGGCACCTGGCCGCGCACCGGCCCGCGTACCAGCGGGTCACCCTCGACCTGGGCGCGGACCCGGCCGAGCGGGCCCGTCCGGTGGCCGAGCTGCTGGCCCGGCAGGAGGCCGACCCGTCCGCGGTGCAGCCCGCGCTGCTGGAGGCGCTGTTCGCGGCCGGCCGCTACCACCTGCTGTCGGCCTCGGGCCACCGTCCGCCCCGGCTGTGCGGGCTGTGGACGGGGGACTGGGACACCGCCTGGGGCGGCGCGTTCACCACCAACGCCAACCTGAACCTGCAGCTGGCGTCCGCCGCGGTCGCCGACCTGCCGGAGGCGGTGCATGCGCTGGCCGCGCTGGTCGCCGACCAGCTGCCCGACTGGCGGACCAATGCCGCCCGCCTGTTCGGCACCCGGGGCGTCGTCGCGCCCGCGCACACCGACGGCGCCAACGGCCTGCAGTACCACTTCAACCACAGCTGGGCGCACCACCTCTGGACGGCGGGCGCCGACTGGCTGCTGCACCCGCTGCTGGAGCACGCCGAGACCACCGGCGAGGCGGTCGACTGGCTGGCGTCGGCGCTCGGCGAGGTGGCGGAGTTCTACCAGGACTTCCTGACCCGGACCGGCCCGGACGGCGCACCCGTCCTGGTGCCGTCCTACTCGCCGGAGAACCACCCGGTCGACCCGGCGACCGGCGCGCCCCTGCCCGGGGCCGCCTCGGTGAACGCCACCATGGACCTGGCCGCCGCCCGGCACGCGCTCGCCGCCGCCGCCCGCCGCACCGCCGACCCGGACGCGGCCGCCGCCTGGCGGACCCTCGCCGAGCGGCTGCCCGGCTACGCCGTGAACGCGGACGGCGCGCTCGCCGAATGGGCCTGGCCCGGCCACCGCGACGGCTACGACCACCGGCACGTCAGCCACCTCTACCCGGTCTGGCCGCTGCACGCGATCACCCCGGAGGACACCCCGGAGCTCGCCGACGCCGCCCGCCGGGCGCTGCGGCTGCGCGGCGACGAGAACCACTCCGGTCACGGACACCTGCACCGCGCGCTGGCCGCCGCCCGGCTCGACGAACCGGCGCTGCTGGCCCGGCCGCTGGCGCACCTGCTCGGCGACGGCTTCTGGTACCGCTCGCTGATGAGCAGCCACTACCCGGGCCGCGAGGCGTACAACGCGGACGTGGCGCACGCGCTGCCCGGGGTGCTGATCGAGGCGCTGGTGCGCTCCACCCCGGAGGAGGACGGGCGGCCCGCCCGGCTGGTGCTGCTGCCCGCGCCGGTCGCCGGGCTGGAGCGCGGGGTGCTGCGCGGCGTGCGCACCCGGTTCGGCGCCACCGTCGAGGAGCTGGCCTGGGACGGCGAGCGGGTCTCGGTGACCCTGCGGGCCCCGGCCGAGCGCCGCTTCGAACTGCGGGTGGTGCCGGGCGGGAAGCCCGCCGAGCCGGTCCGGCTGACCGCCGGCGCCGCCCGGACGCTGGTGTTTCCGCTGGTCTGAGGGCCCGTCGGGCTTTGCGAAGACATGGGGGAGTCTTGCGGTGCGCCAGACCGACACGACCGGGCCCGTTCACCGGACGTCCGGGTGCGGGCCACCGCGCGCTGGAACGCTCCGGCCATGGATATCCCACGCATGGGCGTGCCCGCGAGGCTCGCCGACCGGATGAGCACCGCGGAGCAGCACGAGTACCTGCGCAGCAGGCTCTCCCGGCGCACCCTGCTGCGCAGCGGCGCGGTGACGGTCTCCGCGCTGGCCGTCGGCGGGGTGCTCGGCAGCGGCACCGCCACGGCGGCCCCGGTCGACACCACGGCCGGGATCGACGGCGCGATGGTCGCCCCGATCGGCCGTCACCTCGCGTTCGGCGCCGAGCCGGACACCCAGATCCGGATCTCCTGGCAGGTGCCGGCGCCGGTGAAGAAGCCGTATCTCCGGATCGGCAGGCACCCCTGGGACCTCGGGCAGAAGATCGAGGCCGAGGTGCGGGCGCTGCACACCCCCGCGCTGACCTCGACCGGCACCCCGGTCGACCAGTACTACCTGCACGTCGCGGTGGACCGCCTGCAGCCCGACACCACGTACTACTACGGCGTCGGCCACCAGGGCTTCGACCCCGCCTCGCAGCAGGCGATCTCCACGCTGTCGACGTTCCGCACCGCGCCGTCCCGGCACGGGCGGCACAACCGGCCGTACCCGCCGTTCACCTTCACGGCCTTCGGCGACCAGGGCGTCAGCTCGCACGCGGCCGGCAACGACCACGTGATCCTGGCCCAGAACCCGGCCTTCCACCTGCACGCCGGCGACATCTGCTACGCCGACCCGATGGGCCAGGGCCAGGACGCCGACAAGGTCGCGTACACCGCCACCGCCTGGGACGCCTTCCTGGCGCAGACCGAGACGGTCGCCGCCAAGGTGCCGTGGATGGTCGCGTACGGCAACCACGACATCGAGGCCTGGTACTCGCCGCACGGCTACGGCGGCGACAACGCCCGCTTCTTCCTGCCCACCGACGGCCCGGACCCGCGCAACGCGCCCGGCGTCTACTCCTTCCGCTACGGCAACGTCGGCGTGGTGTCGCTGGACGCCAACGACGTCTCCTACGAGATCCCCGCCAACCTGGGCATCACCGCCGGACGGCAGACCGCCTGGCTGGACCGCAAGCTGCGCGAACTGCGGGCGGACGAGGGCATCGACTTCATCGTGGTGTTCTTCCACCACTGCGCCTTCTCCACCACCCACCAGCACGCCTCCGAGGGCGGTGTCCGCGAGGCGTGGGTGCCGCTGTTCGAGAAGCACCGGGTCGACCTGGTGATCAACGGCCACAACCACGTGTACGAGCGGACCGACGCGATCCTCGGCAACAAGGTCGCCAAGGCGGTGCCCAGCGGCGGGACGGTCGAGCCGGCCCGGGACGGCGTGGTGTACGTGACCGCGGGCGCGGCCGGCCGCAGCCTGTACAGCTTCGACGCGCCGGACAGCTACGAGGGCCACGAGCAGCGGGTCGACGAGGTCGCCACCTACCACTTCGCCAAGGGCGGGGTGAAGGTGCCCGAGACGGTGGAGTGGTCGCGGGTGCGCTACACCGGCTACTCCTTCATCAAGGTGGACGTCACCCCGGCCCACCCGGGCCGCACCGCGACCATGCGGGTCACCGCGCTGGCCGAGAACGGCACCCAGGTCGACCACTACACGGTGGCGCGCCGCGCGGGGGAGTGCGCCTCGTAAACTGCCTGCTCATGACCGTGCTGCGCTCCGCTCTGCTCTTCGTCCTTGCCGCTTTCCTGGAGATCGGCGGAGCGTGGTTGGTCTGGCAGGGCGTGCGCGAGCACCGGGGCTGGGCGTGGATCGGCGCGGGCGTGGTCGCGCTCGGCGCGTACGGCTTCGTCGCCACGCTCCAGCCGGACGCCGCCTTCGGCCGGGTGCTCGCCGCGTACGGCGGGGTGTTCGTGGCGGGCTCGCTGCTCTGGGGGGTCGTCGTGGACGGCTTCCGGCCCACCCGTTACGACGTGGTGGGTGCGCTGATCTGTCTGGCCGGGGTCGCCGTGATCATGTACGGCCCCCGCCGCTGACCCGCTGTTGCTGTCGCGCCCCCGTCGGCCCGTCCGGGCCGGTGGGGGCGTTCGGCGTTTCCGGGTCGTGACGCGAGGGTTGACGCGTCCTCAGCATCGACCCTAAGTTCAAGCCTCGCAATAAGGTTCAGACCAATTCCGGCGGCCGATGTGACGGCCCGTCGGCTGAACCGGCGTGCCCCCACGCGTCCCTGCTGCCAGAGGGAGTCCCCCATGCTCAGAAACGTTTCCCGCGCCCTCGCCGGCGCCGTCGCGCTACCCGTCGCGGTCGCCGGCCTGCTGCTCGCCGGCAGCTCACCGGCCGCCGCCGCGGCCAACCCCGGGCCCGGGTTCCCGGCGCACTACGCGGCGCCGTACATCGAGACCTGGAAGTCCCCGTCGGTGATGGCCGACGTCCGCAACGCGACCGGCCTGAAGTACTTCACCCTCGCGTTCGTGATCGCCGACGGCAGCTGCAACGCCACCTTCAACGGCAACACCCCGATCACCGACGCCGGTTGGACCGGCGCGGTGAACAGCCTGCGGGCGGCCGGCGGCGACGTGATCGCCTCCTTCGGCGGCGCGGCCGGCACCGAGCTGGCCCAGGCCTGCACCAGCGTCTCCGCGCTGCAGGCCCAGTACAAGCGGGTGGTCGACACCCTCAACCTCACCAGGATCGACCTGGACATCGAGGGCGGCGCGCTGAACGACACGGCCGCCAACGACCGCCGCAACCAGGCCCTGGCCGGCCTGCAGCAGAGCTACGCGGCGGCCGGCAGGAAGCTCGCCGTCAACTACACCCTGCCGGTCGACCCGGGCGGCCTGCTGCAGAACTCGCTCGACCTGCTGAACAACGCCAAGTCCCGTGGCCTGGACGTCAACCTGGTCAACATCATGACCATGGACTACGGCCCGGCGCTGGACATGGGCCAGGCCGCGATCGACGCCGCCAACAGCCTGCACACCCAGCTCGGCCGGATCTGGACCACCAAGACCTCCGACCAGCTGTGGGCGATGGAGGGCAACACCCCGATGATCGGGGTCAACGACACCACCGTCGAGGTGTTCACCACCGGCAACGCCACCACCCTGGAGAACTTCGCGGCGAGCCGCGGCATCCAGCAGCTCGCCTTCTGGGCGATCGGCCGGGACAAGGCCTGTGCCACCAACGGCACCCTCTCCGACTCCTGCAGCGGCACCCCGCAGTCCCAGTACCAGTTCAGCCGGATCTTCAACACGATCACCGGCGGCACCACGCCCCCGCAGCAGCGGACCGGCCGGATCACCGGCTACGGCGGCAAGTGCGTGGACGTGGCCGCGGCCTCCACCGCCAACGGCGCCGCGATCCAGCTGTACGACTGCAACGGCACCGCCGCGCAGACCTGGACGGTGGCCACCGACGGCTCGCTGCGCGCGCTCGGCAAGTGCATGGACATCACCGCGGCCGGCACCGCCAACGGCACCCAGGTGCAGCTCTACGACTGCAACGGCACCGGCGCCCAGAAGTGGCAGGCCGGCGCCAACAACACCCTGGTGAACCCGGCCTCCGGCCGCTGCCTGGACGCGACCGGTCCCAGCTCGGCCAACGGCACCCGGCTGCAGATCTGGGACTGCTTCGGCGCCGCCAACCAGCAGTGGAACCTCCCCGCGTGACCGGCGTGACCACCCACCCGCTGCCCCCCAGGAGTTCTCGATGAGTCCGACAGCCCGCAGGAGGGTCGTCCCGCTGAGCAGCGTGCTCGGCCTGCTCGCCACCACCGTCTCCGCGGTGGTCCTCACCCCCGCGTCCGCCGCCCACGCGGCCGTCCCCACCGGTTTCGTCACCGTGGTCGCCAAGAACAGCGGCAAGTGCGTGGACGCCGCCGCGGCCGGCACCGCCAACGGCACCGTCGTCCAGCAGTACGCGTGCAACGGCACCGGCGCGCAGAACTGGCAGTTCCAGGACGCCGGCGGCGGCTACGTCCGGGTCAACGCGCAGGGCGACCCCGGCAAGGTCTGGGACGTCACCGGCGTCTCCACCGCCGACGCCGCCAAGGTCCAGCTGTGGACCTACGGCGGAGGCGCCAACCAGCAGTGGCTGCCGGTGGCCGAGGCCGGCGGCACCTACCACCTGGTCAACCGCAACAGCGGCAAGTGCCTGGACGTCCCGTCCGCCTCCACCGCCGACGCGGTCCAGCTGCAGCAGTACACCTGCAACGGCACCACCGCGCAGTCCTTCACCCTCGGAGTCCAGAACGTGCCCGGTACACCGGACTTCGGGCCGAACGTGACGGTCTTCGACCCGTCGATGCCGGCGTCCAGCATCCAGGCCAAGCTCAACTCGGTCTTCTCCCAGCAGGAGTCCAACCAGTTCGGCACCGAGCGGCAGGCGCTGCTGTTCAAGCCCGGCAGCTACGCGGTCGACGCCAACGTCGGCTTCTACACCCAGGTCGCCGGCCTCGGCCTGTCGCCCGACGACGTCACCATCAACGGCGCGGTGCACGCCGAGGCCGACTGGTTCCAGGGCAACGCCACCCAGAACTTCTGGCGCTCCGCCGAGAACCTCTCGGTCAACCCGACCGGCGGGACCGACCGCTGGGCGGTCTCCCAGGCCGCGCCGTACCGCCGGATGCACGTCCGCGGCAACCTGCAGCTGGACGACGGCGGCTGGTCCAGCGGCGGCTTCATCGCCGACTCGAAGATCGACGGCCAGCTGCGCTCCGGCTCCCAGCAGCAGTGGCTCTCCCGCAACGCCCAGTGGGGCAGCTGGACCGGCTCCAACTGGAACATGGTCTTCGTCGGCGACGTGAACGCGCCCGCCAACACCTTCCCCAACCCGCCGTACACCACCGTCGGCCAGACCCCGGTGGTCCGCGAGAAGCCCTTCCTGTACGTGGACGGGGCCGGCGCCTGGCAGGTGTTCGTCCCGGCGCTGCGCAGCAACAGCAGCGGCGTCACCTGGGCCGGCACCCAGCCCGGCAGCTCGCTGCCGATCGACCGGTTCTACATCGCCAAGCCCGGTGCCACCGCCGCCGACCTCAACGCGGCCCTGGCGCAGGGCAAGAACCTGCTGATCACCCCGGGCGTCTACCACCTCGCGCAGACGCTGAACATCACCCGGCCCGACACCGTGGTGCTGGGCCTCGGCCTGGCCACGCTGATCCCGGACAACGGCGTCACCGCGGTGAACGTCGCCGACGTGGACGGCGTCAAGCTGGCCGGCCTGCTGATCGACGCCGGACCGGTCAACTCCCCGGTGCTGATGCAGATCGGCGCCGGCGGTTCGAGCGCCGACCACGCGGCCGACCCGACCTCGCTGCACGACGTGTTCTTCCGGATCGGCGGCGCCGGTGTCGGCAAGGCCACCCAGTCGCTGGTGGTCAACAGCAACAACGTGATCGGCGACCACCTGTGGATCTGGCGCGCCGACCACGGCAGCGGCGTCGGCTGGACGGCCAACACCGCCGCCAACGGCCTGATCGTGAACGGCCGTTCGGTCACCATGTACGGCCTGTTCGTGGAGCACTTCCAGCAGCACCAGGTGATCTGGAACGGCGAGAACGGCCGCACCTACTTCTTCCAGAACGAGATGCCCTACGACCCGCCGAACCAGGCGGCCTGGACGAACGGCTCCACCCGGGGCTACGCGGCCTACAAGGTCGCCGACTCGGTGGTCGACCACGAGGCCTGGGGCCTGGGCAGCTACTGCTACTTCAACGTCAACCCCGGCGTGGTGGCCGAGCACGCCTTCGAGGTGCCCAACCGGTCGACGGTGCGGTTCCACGACATGGTGACCGTCTCGCTGGGCGGCACCGGCACCATCAACCACGTGATCAACGGGACGGGCGGACCGTCCAACTCGTCGAGCAACGTGGCGAACCTGGTCGCCTACCCGTGACCGACCGGCGGCCGGGCCGGGACTCCAGGCCCGGCCCGGCCGCCGTGTCTCAGGCCGGCTCCCAGCGCCAGCCGTTGTTGTCCACGCACTTGATGGCCCGGCCGCTCGCGTCCGTCCCGTACACGCCGTGGTCGGAACTGCGGCAGTACTGGCCGGCCTTGTAGCAGTTGCCGGCGTTGGAGAGGGGGTGGCAGCCGCCGGCCTGCGGCTGGGTCGGCTGCGGGGCCTGGGTGGTGCGCGTCGGGGTGGGAGTCCTGGTCGCGGCGGCCGTCCGGGTCGGCGTGGCCGCCGGCGCGGCCTGCGCGGGGACCGCCGTCGCGGTGGGCGTCGGCGTCGGGGTGGGCGTCGGCGACGCGGTCGGAGTGGGCGACGGCGTCGCCGGCACCACCGGGGACGGGCTCGCGGGGGCGCTCGCGGCGGTGGTGGACGGCCGGGCCGGCGGCGGCGCGACGGGCTCCGGGTCGCAGGCGGTGGTGAACAGTGCCGCGGCCAGGGCAGCCCCGAGGAGGGCGGCCCTGACGGCTCGTGGCACGGCGCGGTCGGTGTGGTGGCGGGTCATGGCGGCTTTCGTCCGGGGACGGGATGCCGGTCATCCTGGCGAGTGCCGCCGCGGCGCACCGGCGGAGTGATCCAGTCGTTGCCCGCCGGTGACCGGACCGCTACTGGCGGTAGGTGGTGAGGAAGCGGCCGATCCGGCTGATCGCGGTCTCCAGGTCGTCCGCGCGGGGCAGCGTGACGAAGCGGAAGTGGTCCGGGCGGGGCCAGTTGAAGCCGGTGCCCTGGACGATGTGGATCTTCTCGCGGAGCAGCAGGTCCAGCACGAACCGCTCGTCGTCGACGATCTTGTGCACCGCCGGGTCGAGCCTGGCGAAGGCGTACAGCGCGCCCTTGGGCTTGACGCAGCTGACGCCCGGGATGTCGTTGAGCGCCCGCCAGGCGACGTCCCGCTGCTCGGTGAGCCGCCCGGTGGGCAGCACCAGGTCGTTGATCGACTGGTGGCCGCCGAGCGCGGCCTGGACGGCGTACTGGGCGGGCACGTTGGGGCACAGCCGCATGCCGGCCAGCATGGTCAGGCCCTCCAGGTAGTCCTTGGCGAGCTCCTTCGGGCCGGAGACCGCCAGCCAGCCGCTGCGGTAGCCGCACACCCGGTAGGACTTGGACAGGCCGTTGAAGGTGAGGGTGAGGACGTCGTCGGCGAGCGCCGCCAGGCAGTGGTGCTCGGCGCCGTCGTAGAGGATCTTGTCGTAGATCTCGTCGGCGAGCACCATCAGGCCGTGCCGGCGGGCGAGTTCGAGGATGCCCTCCAGGAGCTCCTTCGGGTAGACCGCGCCGGTCGGGTTGTTCGGGTTGATGACGACGATCGCCTTGGTGCGGTGGCTGATCTTGGCGGCGATGTCCTCCAGGTCCGGGTACCAGTCCGCCTCCTCGTCGCAGAGGTAGTGGACCGCCTTGCCGCCGGCCAGCCGGACCACGGCCGTCCAGAGCGGGAAGTCCGGCGCCGGGACGAGCACCTCGTCCCCGTCGTCGACCAGGGCCTGCACCGCCATCTGGATGAGCTCGGACGCGCCGTTGCCCATGTAGACGTCGTCCACGGTGACCCCGGCGACCCCGCGCTGCTGGTAGTACTGCACCACCGCGCGCCGGGCGGGCAGGATGCCGCGCGAGTCGCTGTACCCGTGCGCGTTGGGGAGGTTGCGGATGATGTCCTGGACGATCTCCTCGGGCGCCTCGAAGCCGAACGTCGCCGGGTTGCCGGTGTTCAGCCGGAGCACGCTGTGCCCGGCCTCCTCGAGGGCGTTGGCGGTGTCCACGACCGGGCCACGGATCTCGTAGCACACGTCCTTGAGCTTGCTGGACTGGCGGAACTCCATCAGGGGCCTCCCGGACCGGTCGCCGGGCCACCGCGGCCGGCAATGCTTTGTTCTACCAAGTAGTCGCTTGGAAAGTCCAACCTATTGGCTATGCTGACCGCATGCCACGCCGAAGCTACGACCAGTACTGCGCCGTCGCCCGCGCCCTGGACGCGGTGGGCGAGCGCTGGAGCCTGCTCATCGTCCGGGAGCTGCTCGGCGGTCCGCGCCGCTACACCGACCTGCACGCCGACCTGCCCGGCGTGTCCACCGACATCCTCGCCGCCCGGCTCAAGCAGCTGGAGAGCGAGGGCCTCGCCGAGCGGCACCGGATGGAGAAGCCCGCCAACGCCGTCCTCTACCGGCTGACCGACCGCGGCCTGGCCCTGCGCGGCGTCGTCGAGGCGCTCGCCGCCTGGGGCACGGACGAGCTCGGCGAGCCCCGGCCGACCGACGCGGTGCGCGGCCACTGGTACACCGGGCAGCCGGTGGCGGACGGCTGACCGCCGCCCGGGCGTCCCGGGTGGTGGACCGGGGGTGTCGCGCGGCGCGGCGCGTGGTTAGCGTCGCCGCATGACCACCGAACCCGCGTACCAGCTCGCCCAGATCAACATCGCCCGGATGCTCGCCCCGCTGGACAGCCCGCAACTCGCCGACTTCGTCGCCGCGTTGGAGCCGCTCAACGCCGCCGCCGACCGGGCCGAGGGCTTTGTGTGGCGGCTGGCCGACGGCGAGTACGGCGGCAACGCGACCGGCTCGCGGATCTACGGGGACGACTGGCTGCTCGTCAACATGTCGGTCTGGCGCGACCCCGGGACGCTGGAGGCGTACGTCTACAGCCCGGAGCACCGGCCGGTGCTCAAGCGGCGGCGCGAGTGGTTCGAGCGGCCGGCCGAGGCGATGACCGCGCTGTGGTGGGTGCCCGCCGGGCACCGGCCGACCGTCGCCGAGGCCGAGGTGCGGCTCGACCTGCTGCGGGCGAAGGGCCCCACCGCCGAGGCGTTCACGCTGAAGGACCGCTTCCCGGCGCCGGACGCCTGACCCGGGAAAACTGTTGATCCGTCAGCGCCGCTGTGGTTGAGTGACGCTCCGGCGCACGGAGCGCCGCAGGCCGCCGCGGGCGGAGGAAGGAGGCGTCGCGATGCATCCCGTTCACACCCCGGCGCCTCCGCGTACCGGCCGCTGAGCCGGCCCAGGCGCCTCCCGACTGCTCCGGAGGCAGCGTGTTCTTCCGTCCCACCGTCGAGTCCGACCTCGACGCCGTCCTCTCCGTCACCGTCACCGACCCGATCAGCTGGGCCGACCCCGAGCGGTACCGCCGCTTCCTGGACGCCGGCAGCTACCGGCCCGCGCACACCTGGATCGCCGAGGACGCCGACGGGCGGATGCTCGCCCGCGCCGTCTGGTGGACCTTCCCCGAGGGCGACCGCCCGCTCGCCCTGGACTGCATCTGGGTCGACGAGTCCGTCGCCGACCGGGTCGCCGTCGCCGCCGCGCTGCTGAGCGCCGCGCACCGGGCCTTCCCGGCCGGGAGCCTGCCCGAGTACCACCTCTTCCTTCCGCCGGGCTGGCGGCAGGACCCGGCCGTCGCCGCCGCGGTGCGCTGGCGGCAGGACGCCGCGGCGCGCGCCGGGCTCGGCGCCGAGCTGGAACGGCTGCGCTACGAGTGGACGCCGGAGCTCCCGGTGCCCGCCGACCGCGGCCTGGTCGAGTTCCGGGCCGAGCCCGACGACGCCGCGTTCGTCGAGGTGTTCCGGCGGGTCGCCGTCGGCAGCCTCGACGACGACACCCGGCGCGGCCTCGAACGGGCCGACGCGCAGGCGCAGGCCGAGGACACCCTGGCCGACTACCTGCGGATGCCCGGCGAGCGGGCCTGGTGGCGGCTCGCGTACACCCCGCAGGGCGAGGTCGCGGGCTTCGCCATCCCCTCCGCCAACCAGGGCGGCCCGGTGGTCGGCTACCTCGGCGTCGTCCCCGAGCAGCGCGGCCGCGGACTGGTCGACGACCTGCTCGGCGAGATCACCCGCTCCCACGCCGGCCGCGGCGCCCAGCGGATCGGGGCGGACACCGACTTCGGCAACGCCCCGATGGCCGCCGCCTTCGACCGGGCCGGCTACCGCAACTTCGGCGTCCGCCTGGTCCTCTCGGCGGCCGCGCACTGACCCGACGGCCGGCCGGGCCCTGACCCGCACCGGGCCGCGCGGGCCCGCCCTACCGAGGGGTAGGGCCCGCGCGGCCCGGATCGCGGGTGCGCGTACCATCGGTGGGCCATGGAGAACACACCCGCATCCCCCGTGTCCAGTTACGTCGCCGTCGGTGACTCCTTCACCGAGGGCATGTGCGACGACCTGCTGCCCGACGGCCAGTTCCGCGGCTGGGCCGACCGGGTCGCCGCCGCCCTCGCCGCCGAACGGCCCGGCCGGGAGTTCCGGTACGCGAACCTCGCGGTGCGCGGCAAGCTGATCGGCCAGATCTGCGAGGAGCAGGTCGGCACCGCCGCGACGATGGGCACCGACCTGGTCACCCTCGCCGGCGGGCTGAACGACGTGCTGCGGCCCGGCTGCGACGTCGACGACGTCGAGGAGCGCCTCGGCAAGGCCGCGGCGGCCCTGATCGCCGAGGGCCGGACCGTGGTGATGTTCACCAGCACCGACCCGACCCGCCGACTGCCCGGCTCCACCCGGCTGCTCCCGGCGATCCTGCGGATGAAGGCCTTCGTCGAGTCGATCGCCCGCGACAACCCCGGCCGCGTCGTGGTGGTCGACCTGTACACCGCGCCGTGCTTCGACGACCGCCGGATGTGGGCCGAGGACCGCCTGCACCTCTCGCCGGAAGGCCACCGCCGGGTCGCCGCCGCCGTCCTGGAGGCGCTCGGCCGACCCGCCGCCGAGGACTGGCGGGCCCCGCTCCCCACCGCCGCGCCGCGCGGCCGGGGCGAGAAGCTGCGCGACGACCTGCGCTGGCTGCGCCTGCACCTCGGCCCGTGGATCGGCCGCCGGCTGCGCGGCCGCTCCTCCGGCGACGGCCGCCCCGCCAAGCGGCCCGAACTGCTCCCGTACGAGGGCTGAACTGCTCCCGTACGAGGGCTGAACACACCCGTCCGCCGCGCGTCCGGCCGCCCGTCGTGCCGCCGCGCCCGGGATTCCGCCCGGCCCGACCGGTCGGTCCGGACCTGCCAGAATGGCGGAGTCCCGCGAGGAGAACCAGAGAAGGTGCCGGCTTCGTGACCATGCCAGTCGAACGCAAGATCGCCGATGAGCTGGGCGTCCGCGAAGGGCAGGTGAAGGCGGCCGTCGACCTGCTCGACGGCGGCTCCACCGTGCCGTTCATCGCCCGCTACCGCAAGGAGGCCACCGGCGCGCTCGACGACGCCCAACTGCGCACCCTGGAGGAGCGGCTGCGCTACCTCCGCGAGCTGGAGGACCGCCGGACCGCCGTCCTGGAGTCGATCGAGGCCCAGGGCAAACTGGACGACACGCTGCGCGCCCAGGTCCTCGCCGCGGACTCCAAGGCCCGCCTGGAGGACATCTACCTCCCGTTCAAGCCCAAGCGGCGCACCAAGGCGCAGATCGCCCGCGAGGCCGGCCTCGAACCGCTCGCCGACACCCTGCTCGCCGACCCCACCAAGGACCCGGCCGCGGTCGCCGGCGGCTACCTGAACGAGGCCGTCGCCGACACCGCCGCCGCCCTGGACGGCGCCCGCTCGATCCTGGTCGAGCGCTTCGGCGAGGACGCCGACCTGGTCGGCTCGCTGCGCGAGCGGATGTGGACCCGCGGCCGCCTGGTCGCCAAGGTGCGCGACGGCAAGGAGCAGGACGGCGCCAAGTTCGCCGACTACTTCGACTTCGCCGAGCCGTACACCAAGCTCCCCTCGCACCGCATCCTCGCCATGCTGCGCGGCGAGAAGGAGGAGGTCCTCGACCTCGAACTCTCCCCGCTGGACGGCTCCGAGGCCACCGACCTGCCCGGCGAGAACGACTACGAGCAGCGGATCGCCGCCCGCTTCGGCGTCGCCGACCGCGGCCGCCCCGGCGACAAGTGGCTGACCGACACCGTCCGTTGGGCCTGGCGCACCCGGATCCTGGTCCGGCTCGGCATCGACCAGCGCACCCGGCTGCGCTCCGAGGCCGAGGACGAGGCCGTCCGCGTCTTCGCCGCCAACCTGCGCGACCTGCTGCTCGCCGCCCCCGCCGGCACCCGCGCCACCATGGGCCTCGACCCGGGCTTCCGGACCGGCGTCAAGGTCGCGATCGTGGACGCCACCGGCAAGGTCGTCGCCCACGACACCGTCTACCCCCACCAGCCCGCCAACAAGTGGGACGCCGCGATCGCCACCCTGGCGGCCCTGGCCAAGAAGCACGACGTCGACCTGGTCGCCATCGGCAACGGCACCGCCTCGCGCGAGACCGACAAGCTCGCCGGCGACCTGATCACCCGTCACCCCGACCTGAAGCTCACCAAGGTGATGGTCAGCGAGGCCGGCGCGTCCGTCTACTCGGCGTCCGCGTTCGCCTCGCAGGAACTGCCCGGCCTGGACGTGTCGATCCGCGGCGCGGTCTCCATCGCCCGCCGACTGCAGGACCCGCTGGCCGAGCTGGTGAAGATCGACCCGAAGTCGATCGGCGTCGGCCAGTACCAGCACGACCTCAGCGAGGTGAAGCTCTCCCGCTCGCTGGACGCCGTCGTCGAGGACTGCGTCAACGCCGTCGGCGTGGACGTCAACACCGCGTCGGCGCCGCTGCTCACCCGGGTCTCCGGCATCACCGGCACGCTCGCCGACAACATCGTCGCGCACCGCGACGCCAACGGGCCGTTCCGCACCCGCAAGGCGCTCAAGGACGTGGCCCGGCTCGGCCCGAAGGCGTTCGAGCAGTGCGCGGGCTTCCTGCGCATCCCGGACGGCGACGACCCGCTGGACGCCTCCGCCGTGCACCCCGAGGCGTACCCCGTGGTGCGCCGGATCCTCGCCGCGACCGGCGGCGACCTGCGGACCCTGATCGGCAACGGAGCCGTCCTGCGGTCGCTGAAGCCCGCCGAGTTCGCCGACGACACCTTCGGCGTGCCCACCGTCACCGACATCCTCGGCGAGCTCGACAAGCCCGGCCGCGACCCGCGCCCCGCGTTCCAGACCGCGACCTTCAAGGAGGGCGTCGACAAGATCGGCGACCTGGAGGTCGGCATGGTGCTGGAAGGCGTCGTCACCAACGTGGCGGCGTTCGGCGCGTTCGTCGACATCGGCGTGCACCAGGACGGCCTGGTCCACGTGTCCGCGCTGTCGAAGAACTTCGTCAAGGACCCGCGCGAGGTCGTCAAGCCCGGCGACATCGTCAAGGTCCGGGTCACCACCGTCGACGTGCCGCGCAAGCGGATCGGGCTGACGCTGCGGCTCGACGACGACGTGAAGTCCGGCGGCGGCAACGGTGGTGGCGGCGGTGGCGAGCGGCGCGAGCGCGAGCGCGGGCAGCGCCCGCCGCGCCAGGACCGCCGCGGCGCCGGCGGCAACCAGCCGCCGGCGGCCAACAGCGCGATGGCGGACGCCCTGCGCCGGGCCGGCCTGACCAAGTAGCACGAACCGCCAGGGGCGCGTGGGACCGCGCGACCAGCCACCCGGTACCGGGACGGCCGGCCGCGCCGTCGCACGCGCCCTAGCGGTACTGCTCCACCGCGAGGTCCACGAGCTCGCCCCACCACCCGTCGGGGCCGCGCATCAGGAGCCGCTTGGCCTCCGCCGGCTCCATCGCGCGGACCTCCACGACCTGCTCGCCGTCCGCGGGGTTGGTCGGCGTGGAGTCGACCACGACCTCCGCCCAGCCCCACAGCCACGCCTTCTCGGGGTGCGGCTGCCACGGCTTGTACGGCACCGGGAGGTCGGTGACGGCGCGGTGCGCGCCGAGCCAGGTCGCCGGCCCGACCAGGCGGGCGCCCGCCTCCTCGCGCAACTCGCGTTCCAGGCAGGTCTCCACGGACTCGGCGGCCTCCCGGGTGCCGCCGGGCAGGAACCAGTGGCCGCGGGCGTCGTGGCACAGCACGACCAGCCCGTCGGTGAACCCCACCAGGTGGATGTTGGTGATCAGCCGGTCCGGTGGCAGCTCGGCGGAGAACTGGGCGTCGATGCCGCCCCAGGCCCAGCGCTGGGGTGCGTGCAGGATCGGGAACCGGGCTGCGAGGGCCGCGAGTTCCGCTGCTCTGTCCGTGGTGTCCGTCATTGATCGATCGTAGTGCCCGATGATCCCCGACGCCGGGATATTCGCTGTTCGGAGGTGGGGGGCGGGCTGGCATCATGTCGGCGGAGACTAGGGGGCAGGCAACCATGGCACTGGACGATCGGACCGCGACCGCCGTCGGCTTTCTGCTGCGGATGGCGGACGACGGGGTCGCCGAACGGGTCCGCACCCGGCTCGGCCTCGACGAGGGACGGGCCGCCGCCGGGGGCGTCGTCGACAACTCCTTCCGCGGCGAGGTGCGGCAGGCACCCGCGCAGGTCCGGCTGTGGCTGCTGCAGGCGGACGACCCGGAGGTCAACGCGACCCTGTTCGGCATGGGCCTGCTGCCCGCCGGCCTGGCCCGCGACGTGGTCGCCGGCGTGCCGTTCGGGCCCGGGGACGCCGGCCGGAGGATCGAGCGCAGCCCGTACGTCACCGCGGTCCGGCCGGACGACGAGCGGCTCGGCGAGGGTCTCGCCCTGCCCCGGATCCTGGACCGGCTGTACGGGGCGGTCACTCGAGGATCGCTGAAGCGGGCCCGGCGGGCGGCGCAGGAGGTGCGCACCGCGGACTGGCCCGGCGTCGCGGCGGCCCACGCCGAGCGGCCGCTGCCCGGGTACGCGCGCTGGGCGCTCGCCGAGCGCTTCGACTGTCCGCCCTCGCTGCGGACGGCCTTCGGCACGCACGCCAAGTTCACCCACCGGCTGCGGGAGGCCGGGATCGTCGAAGGCCTGGACGACCTGGTGACCGGGGTGGCACCGGCGATCACCGCGCTGCCGCTGCTGGACGTCCTGTACCGGGCGCAACCGCGCGTGGTGGACCGCAGCGCGGCGGCGGTCCGCCCCCTGGTGCACGAGCGGCTCGGCAGCCACGTCGAGGCCTGGGCGATCGTGGCGCAGCTCCTCCCCGAGTTCATCGGCACCACGGCCGAACTCGTCGACCTGGCCGCAGCCATCGCCGGCCCCGAGCCGGAGGGGTCGTCGGGATGAGCATGCACGTGGTCGACCTGACGGATCGGCGGGCCCTGGCGGAGTGGCGGCCCGCGCCGCCGGAGGTGGTGGCGCAGGCACGGCGGCTGAAGGAGGCGGCGCTGCTGGACTTCGGGTTGACCGAGTCCGCGGTGGCGTCGTGGCTGTACGCGAAGTGCCATCACCAGCTGCCGACCACGGCGGTGGAGACGGCGGCGGTGGTGGCGTCCGGCGACGGGACGTGCCTGCTGCTGTACAACCCGCGGTTCTTCGTGGAGATCGGCCTGGCGGGGGTGAAGTTCGTGCTGTTCCACGAGGCGCGGCACCTGTTGCAGCGGCACCTGTTCGCCGAGCCGGAGCTGCGGGCGGATCCGGTGTTCCGGGTGGCGACCGAGGTGTCGATCAACCACGTGGCGATGGTCCGGCTCGGCCGGTCCGGCCTGCCGGTGGTGGACGGCGAGCCGGTGGGGATCGACCCGCGGGAGATCCACGCCGGGTACGTCGTGGACCTGACCGCGCAGGGCCTGGACGCGCTGGCGTACCCGGATTTCGTGGCGACCGACCAGAGCGTGTACCGGGAGCTGCTGCGGATGACGGATCCGCCGGTGCCGGCCCACCGGTGCCTGCACCTGCTGCCGGGCGGCGTGCCCGCCGACCAGGAGACGGTCGACCGGATCGGGTCCTCGGTGCTGCTGAACACGCTGCTGGCGGCGCGCCGCGGCCAGGCCCTGGCGGAGCGCGAGCTGCTCGACCTGCTGGACCGGACGGACGGCGCGTCCGAGCGCGCGACCCGGCTGTGGGGCACGCTCGGCGCGGGCGCGCTGCGCGGCACCACCACGGCGACCCGCAAGGTCGACTGGTGGCAGCGCTGGCTGGTCGACGTGCTGGCGAGCAAGCTGTCCGAGGGCGAGCGGCTGGTCTACCCGAAGAAGCGCGGCGCCTTGCTGGCGGCGCTGGGGCAGCCGCCGACGCTGTCGCGGCGCGGGCCGGTGCGCACCAAGGTGCTGGTGGTCGCGTACGACACCTCGGGTTCGATGCCGGGCCACGTGGTCGAGTGGCTGACCGAGCTGGTCGGCCGGATCGACGGGGTGGAGGCGCACTGGCTGTCGTTCGACGGCGTGGTGATGCCGTTCCGGCCGGGCGAGCGGGTGTACGGCGGCGGCGGGACGAGTTTCCAGGCGGTCGCCGACCACGTGGAGGGCCGGACGCCGACCGCGGAGGGGCGGGTGTTCGAGGAACGCCCGGACGCGGTGGTCGTGCTCACCGACGGCTACGCCCCGCACATCACCCCCGCCGAGCCCGACAAGTGGATCTGGCTGATCACCGAGGGCGGCGACGACTGGCCCGACCACCACACCCCGCAGATGGCCTGCCACCGGGTCACCACAGGAGCATCATGACCACCACCACGCCCGCCGCCCGGACCTGGCGGCCGAGCGCCACCTACCCGGCTCCGCCGGAGGGCTGGACCGGCACCTCGCCGCTGGAGTCCTTCATCGACGCGATGATCGAGCTCGGCCAGACCGGCCAGGTCTTCGGCGAGCACGGCATCGGCAAGACGTCGACCTTCCATTCGCACCTGGCCGCGGCCTACCCGGACGCGGTGCTGGTGGTCGTCCCGGCGGCCAACCTGACCCCGGACGACCTGCTGGCCAACGCCCCGGTGCGGGATGAGGCCACCGGTGAACTGGTGCTGCGGCAGCTGGTGATGAGCCAGCTGAAGCCGGGCCGGCCGTTCGTGCTGCTGATCGACGACTCGCTGCAGGCGGGGGAGACGATCCAGTCGCAGCTGATGCAGATCGCCTGCAACTGGACGCTCGGCGGGTACGACCTGCGGGCGCTGGGCTGCATCGGGGTGTTCCTCACCGACAACGAGTCACTGGCGGAGACCAGCGCCCGGCGCAGCGACCTGGCGATCCTGGACCGGATGGTGACCCTGCGGATCACCGCCAACGACACCGCCTGGCGGCACCGGCTGGCTGCGGTCCACCGGGACTGGGACCTGTCCAAGGTGTTCCGGATCTGGGCGTCGCTCGACCCGGCGATGCGCGAACTGCTGTCGCCGCGCACCCTGGAGCACGTGCTGGCGATGGCGCGGGAGGGCTTCCCGCTGGTGTGGGGACTCCCGCTGGTCAACGGGGAGCGGATGCGGCTCGCCGAGCCGGGGAAGGACGGCAGGCCGGGCCGGGACCGGACCGGCGAGGTCCTCGACCGGATCGCGGCCGCCGTCGGCGTGCCCAATCCGGACCGGATCGCCGACCCGGTCCGCCGGCTGGTCGAGGCGGCGCTCGCCAACCGCTGGGCGGTCCTGCTGCAGGGCCCGCCCGGCTGCGGGAAGACCGAGCTGGTCCGGGAGCTGACCCGGGCGGCGCTGGGCCACGACGCGCTGTACTTCTCGATGCCGGTGACCAACGTCGAGGACCTCTGCGCGCCCGTCCCCACCCCGGACGGCGCGCTGGAGAACCTGCTCGCCGCCGACTTCACCGGTGCCGGGCCGAAGGCGATCATCTGGGACGAGTACAACCGGCCCAAGGACAAGGCGGCCTTCGCCAAGCTGATGGAGATCACCCAGGAGTGGTCGATCGCCGGCCGCCCGATCGAGGGACTGCGCGCCCAGATCGCCCTGCAGAACCCGCCGTACCACCTGGGCCGCAAGCTGCTGGTCGCCCGCAACAACATCGCCCAGGCGACTCGGTTCACCGCCTCGCTCACCGTCACCCCGGCGGACATCCCGGCCAACGAGTGGTGATCCGGCACTACGGCCGGGACGCCGAGACGGTGCTGGAGTGGTGGAAGAACGACCTCGACGAGGACGGCCGGGCGTGGATCACCAAGCGCACCATGGAGCGCCTGATCAAGCTCCACCGGCGCGGCCTGCCCCTGCAGTTGGGCACCGTCTACCTGGGCGACGGCGAGTACGCCCCGGTGCCGCTGACCGCGCTCACCGACCGGCTCGCCGGGAGGCAGGTCACCGGGCTGAAGGAGATCGCCCGCGACCTGGACGGCTGGCTCGCCCGGCTGCGCTCCGCCGCGGCGGCCGGGGCGGCCGGGGCCGGGGCCGGGTCGGAGGGCAACAACGACACCGACGTGGTCCACCAGGCGGTGGCCAACGCCGAGTTGAGCCAGTTGGAGAAGCACCGCAAGGCGGTGGCGGCGCTGGTCGCGCTGCTGCCGGCGAAGCTGCGCTCCACCTACCTGGTGGGTGCCTCCGCCGAGCAGCAGCGGTACTGGATGAAGGTGTTCGCGCAGATGAGGAGTTGACGGAGGGTCAGGGCGGCGGCGGGGTGCGGTGGACGCTGCGCACCGCCGCCACGTCCGGGGCCACCGCCGGCGGCGGGACGGCCGCGGCGAGCGCGTCCAGGCGGCGCCGGACGGTGGTGGCCACGCCCTTGCCGAAGACGTACCGGGTGGGGGTGGCCGCGTGCGGCGCCAGGTCCAGCAGGCGGTGCGCCTCCCGGCTGCGGGCACCGGTGTTGGCCAGCACCAGGTGGCCCAGCCGGTGCGGGGCGGCGGTCAGCGCGGTGCCGATCCGGTCGGCGGCGGCGTGGTCCAGCCGGTTGTCCGGCGCGCCGAGCGCGGCGGCGGCCCGGACCCGTCCCAGGTCGAGGAGCTCCACCCCGGCGGCGGCCGCGGCGGCCACCAGCCCGGCGAGCGCCTCCGGGCCGATGCCCGAACTCGCCAGCGACAGGCGGCGCAGCCGGCCGTACGGGGCGCGGGCGAGCGCGGCGGCGATCGTCCGGGCACCCGGGTCGCCGAGGCCGGCGGCCGCGGCGTACAGCTCCTCGGTGGCTCCGGCGGCGACCAGGCGGGCCAGCGGCTCGGCGCCGGACGGGCCGAGCGGGTTGCCGCCCAGGTAGAGCCGTTCGAAGGTCCGCCCGCCGGCGAGCAGCGCGTCGGCCAGGGCGGTGAGGCCGGGCGCGTCCAGGCCGGTCTGCACCAGGTCGAGGGTGCGCAGGCGCTCGGCGGCGGAGATCAGTTCGGCGGCCGCCTGTCCGGCCCGGACGCCCAGCGGGTTGCGCTTGAGCCAGAGCGCCCGGACGGTCTGCGGGGAGGCCCGCAGCCGGTCGGCGATCCGGCAGGCCCCGGCGGCGGTGATGGTGTTGCAGCCCAGGTAGAGGGTGTGCACCCCGGCGTCGGCGGCACGGGCGGAGACCGCCTCGGCGCCCTCGTCGCCCAGGCCGTCGGTGCCCAGCAGGAGGTGGCGGACGGGGGAGTCGCCCGCGCCGTCGGCCACCGCTTCGGCGACCAGCCGGGCGCCGTCCGGGCCGAGCTGCTGCTTGCACAGGTCGAGCCGGCCGTCCGGCAGGGCCGTGCCGGCCGGGAAGTCCAGGCGGCGGTCGGTCGGCACACCGGCGCGCAGCCAGGCCAGCAGCGGCTCCAGGTCGGCGACCGGGCGCGGCACCACACTCGGGACACCCGCGAATTCGGCGCCGTCGGTCACCACTCCGCCACCCGGTAGTCCTTGAGGAAGACGCCGGAGAGCGGGTCGCCCGCCTCGCCCCGGACGATCGGGTCGTACACCCGGGCCGCGCCGTCCACGATGTCCAGCGGGGTGCGGAAGCCGTGCGCGGCCAGCCGGGACTTCTTCGGCAGCGGGTTCTCGTCGGTGATCCAGCCGGTGTCCACGGCGCACATGTGCACGCCCCGGCCCGCCAGTTCGGCGGCGCTGGTGCGGGTCAGCATGTTGAGCGCCGCCTTCGCCATGTTGGTGTGCGGGTGGCCGGGCATCTTGTTGCGGACCGCGAACCGGCCCTCCACGGCGGTCACGTTGACGATGTACCGGGACGGGTGCGGGGAGGCCAGCAGCAGCGGCAGCAGGCGGTCGCAGAGCAGCGCCGGCGCGAGCGCGTTGACCAGCTGGGTCTCCAGCACCTCCGCCGGGTCCAGGCCGCCGAGGGTCGCGGACCAGGAGTTGGCCGGCGCGGTGTCGGGGAGCAGCCCGGCCTCGTCCACGGCGGGCAGCACCCGGCCGTCCATCGCGGCGGGCGCCAGTTCGGCGGCGGGCCAGGCGGCGGTCAGCGCGGGCATCGGGGTGAAGCCGGGCGCGTGCGAGACCAGGGCCGGGGTCGGGCCGTCCTCGCCCGCCGCGAGCACCGCGTACGCCTCGGGCGGGCGGCGCAGGGTCTGGGCGGCGTTGTTCACCAGGATGTCCAGCGGCCGGCCGTCGGCGCGCAACTGCTCGCACAGGCCCAGCACCTGGCGCGGGTCGCGCAGGTCGATGCCGACCACCCGCAGCCGGTCCAGCCACCGCTCGCTGCCCTCGGCCGCCCGGAAGCGGCGGACCGTGTCGTGCGGGAAGCGGCTGGTGACGATCAGCTCCGCGCCGTCCCGCAGCAGCATCAGGGCCAGCTGGAAGCCGATCTTGACCCGGCCGCCGGTCAGCAGCGCCCGGCGGCCGCGCAGGTCGGTGGAGAGCGCCCGGCGGGCCGTGTTGTCCGCCGCGCAGGCCGGGCAGAGCAGGTGGTAGAAGCCGTCCACCTGACGGTAAGTCGACTTGCAGACATAGCAGCGCCGGGAGCGGCGCAGCTCGCCGACCGGTCCCGCGGCGGCCTGCGGCGCCAGCGGCGCGTCCTCCCGGCGGGCCCTGGCGCCGGTGGCGGTCGCGGCGAGCAGCGCGGCATCGGCGTCCGTCGCGGTCTCCCGGCGCTCCTGCCGGCGGCCGCGACGGCCGTCCCGGACGAAGGACTCGGCGACCCGCTCGGCCCGCAGCCGCACCGGATGGTCGGCCGGCAGCGCCCGCAGCCGCCCGACCGTCCGGTCGAACGCGGCCAACTCCGCGTCGTCCAGCTCGACCTGCGACATCGTTCCTCCGGGGTGCGGCCTGCATCGGGTGCCGCCCGGGGGCCGGATTCGAACCGGCGTCTGCGCGATGCCATCGCGCCGCGTCTGCCTCTGCGCTACGCCCGGGGGTGAGAGGGATGCTAGCCGCTCGGCCGCGGCGGTCGGCAAGCGGATTGTGTCGGTGGGCCCGGCCGGATTCGAACCGGCGTGTTCCGGATCCGTAGTCCGGCGCGACTGCCCGCTGCGCTACGGGGCCCGAGTGCCGCCCGGGGGCCGGATTCGAACCGGCGTGCTCCGCTTAGCAGGCGGCGCGCCTGCCTCTGCGCTACGCCCGGGGGCGAGAGGGATGCTAGCCGCTCGGCCGCGGCGGTCGGCAAGCGGATTGTGCGCTGGTGGGCCCGGCCGGATTCGAACCGGCGTCCCCCCGGTTCTGGAGACCGGTCGCGTCTGCCTCTGCGCTACGGGGCCCTGAAGCGGCGCCACCCGGGGGCCGGATTCGAACCGGCGGGTCCGCCTTGGAAGGGCGGTGCGCCTGCCTCTGCGCTACGCCCGGATGACGCTACGGATGGTAGCGCGAGCCAGGGTGTGGACCCGACCGGATTCGAACCGGCGTGGACGTCCTTGAAGGGACGCTGCGACTGCCTCTGCGCTACGGGCCCGCGGTGGGGAGCCGCCCGGGGGCCGGATTCGAACCGGCGTGCTCCGCCTTGTGGGGGCGGCGGCGTCTGCCTCTGCGCCTACGCCCGGGCGCGGCCGTGATGCTACCGGGCCGGGTCCGTCCCCGGCTACCAGGTCGGTGCCGGGACGGTGGTGACCCCCAGGGTGCTCTGCGCGGGCAGCAGGCCCGACTGGATGACTGTCAGGAACAGCGGGACCATCAGCTCCATGAAGCGTTCGGTGCCCGCGGTGCCGAGGGCCCACCAGGGTGCGGCGGCGAGCTGGTCGGTGAGCCGCTCGACCTCGTTGCGCCCGGCCCGGCCCCGGTCGGTGGCGGCGCCGTCCGCGTCGACCCAGCCGCGGGTCGCCAGCCGCTCGGTCGCGGCGGTCCACTCCTGCTCGGTCCAGCCGCGGCCGGCGAAGTTGGCGGCCGGTGCGGCCCCGATGGCCGCGAAGGAGACCAGGGACTCGCACGGATCGAGCCCGGCGGCCATCAGCGCGGCCAGGTGTCCGTCGCCCCGGTGCTCGCGCAGGACGGCGAGGGCCTGCCAGAGGTCGAGGTGGGGCTCGTCGGCCGGGCCCAGCGCCGCGTTGGCGGCGGTGAGCGGTCGCCCGGCGCTGTCGGCGGCCGCGGCGTCGGCGGCCCGTCGCGCCAGGCCGGCCAGTTCGGCGAGGTCGGGCATCCCGGCCGGCTCGCCGAACAGGGCCCGGTAGGCGGCGTCCACGGCCCGCAGGCGGGCGTCCAGGACGGCCGCCGGATCGGCCACGGCCCAGACGGCGGGGACGTGGCGGGCGACCGCGGCCGGGCTGAAGCTGTAGAAGGTGGCGGCGGTGAGCTCCGCGCCGACGGCGCCCAGCGGGGCGGCGCGCCAGGCGAAGTAGCTCGGCCAGCGGTCCTCGACGTCGTACCCGAGCCGGGCCGCTTCGGCGAACGCCTCCGGCGCGAAGTACAGCACCGCGTGGGCGGGTTCCAGGTGGTGCCAGGCGCGGCGGGGCAGGGCGCGGTCGAAGGGCACGGTGCCTCCCGGGTGGTGTTCGGGGTGGGACGACCACCGATCGAACACCACCCGGGCGGGCCTGTCCAACGGGAATTGACGGATGATCAGCCCGCGTACTGGGCGAAGATCTTCGAGAACTCGTACGGGCTCTGCGCAACGTTGGTGCACTTGTAGAGCGGGCCGCCGGTGCAGGCGTTGCGGTCGCGGGTCATCTCCCAGAACGCCAGCACGCCCAGGTGCTTCTGCTTGGCGAAGGCCACCAACTGCTGGGCGTCGGCCTGGTTGTAGACGCCGTGGTCGTCGTTCTCGCCCAGCATCGGGGTCACGCCGGTCATCGCCCACAGCTGGGCGTCGGTCTTGGCGGGGTAGAGCGCCTTGATCTGGTCGTGGGTGGACTGGGCGGCCTGCACGGCGTCGTCGCCGTAGTCGGTGGCGGGCCGGTTGTAGTCCATGGCCATCACGTTGACCAGGTCCAGGTTTACGCCCTTGTCGCGGGCGGAGCGGACCACGGAGACACCCTCGGCGGTCAGGCCCTCCGGCAGCACCGGCAGGGTGAGCGACACCTTCAGGCCGGGGTGCGCCTGCTGCAGCTTGGCGAGCGCCGCCGAACGGCGGTCGTTGGCGGCGGTGTCGAGGACGGCGGCGCCCTCGATGTCGAAGTCGACGTACTTCAGGTTGTACGCCTTCACCACCGCGTCGTACTCGGCGAACAGCGAGTCCACCGTCGAGCAGGCCTGGGCGAGTTCGGTGCCGGAGGCGCCGCCGAAGGAGACCTTGACGTCGCCGCCGGCCGCGCGCAGGGCGTCGATCTGGTCCTTGCCCCAGCCGCTGCGCGGGTCGTAGGCGTTGAACCAGGTGGCCTTGCAGCCGGTGGAGGTGACGAACGCCAGCGTGAAGGACTTCAGGTTGCCCGCCGCCGCGAGGTCCGTGAGCACCGGGGTCGGCCAGGAGCCCAGGTCCACGTACGGGGCGACCGGGACGGCGACGTTCGGCGGGGGAGTGGTGGCGGTCGACGACGGCGACGCGGAGGCGGACGCCGAGGCCGAGGCGGACGGGGACGGCGAGGAGCTGCTCGGCGGCGGGCTGGTCGGCGTGCCGCCCGGGCCGGAGAGCACGATGTCGTCGGCGGTGTACGCGCCCTGGCCGTACCAGCCGTGCAGGTAGACGGTGACGCTGGTGGTGGCCGCGCCGGTGGTGAAGCTGGTGGACAGCTGCTGCCAGGAGCTGCCGCCGGGCGTCCAGGTGGCGGGGTCGGTGACGCCGCTGCCGGTCGCGCCGAGGTACACGTACTGGCCCTGCACCCAGGCGCTCAGCGCGTAGGTGGTGTTCGGCTGGACGGCGACGGTCTGGCTGCACTGGGCGGTGCTGGACGCGGAGGCCGCCCCGCGCAGCGCGTACGAGCCGCTGTGCACGGGCGAGTTGACGACCGAGCCGGTGCCGCCGGCGCAGCTCCAGGCGCCGAGCGCGCCGGACTCCAGGCCGGGGTCGGCGAGCAGGTTGGTCGCGGCGGCGTCGGCGGTGGCGCCGAGGCCGGCCAGGCCGCCGGCGGCGAGTGCGGCGGCGCAGAGCGCGGGAACGAGGGCGGAACGCCGCCGGGCGGCGTGACGGTGGAGCTCGCGTGGCATGGGGGTTGCCTTTCGGACGTGCCGCGGCGGCCGGGACGTGGACGGGGCGTCACGGGCGGCGCGGATGTGGGGGATTCGGTCCTGACGCGGTGCCGGGTCGGGCGGCTCCGCGTTCAAAATGGACTGGACCACTTGTGCACGTCAAGCGAACTCATCCGGTTTGACCGGACCTTAAGGTTCCGGCCCGCCGCGCTTCAGCCCCGCCGCTTGACTTCGAGTGCACTCCAAGGGACAGGCTGGTTCCCGCACGACCGGTTCGGAACGAAGAGGAGTGAGGGCGATGCGTACCACCACACTGGGCAGCGGCGGACCCGAGGTCGGCGTGGTCGGGCTCGGCTGCATGGGGATGACCTGGGCGTACGACCCGAACGGCCGGGACGACTCGACCTCGGTGGAGGTGATCCGGGCCGCGCTCGACCTGGGGTCCACGCTGATCGACACGGCCGACATCTACGGCCCGTACGACAACGAGGAGTTGGTCGGCAAGGCGCTGACCGGCGAGTTCCGCGAGCGGGCGGTGCTGGCCACCAAGGTCGGCCTGGTGCCCGGCACCGGCGGGGCGCGGGTCGGCAACGACGGCCGGCCGGAGCACGTGCGGCGCTCGATCGACGACAGCCTGCGCCGCCTGGGCACCGACCACGTCGACCTGTACCAGCTGCACCGGGTCGACCCGGCGGTGCCGATCGAGGAGACCTGGGGCGCGCTGGCGGAGGCGGTGCAGGCCGGCAAGGCGCTGCGGATCGGCCTGTCCGAGGTGACGGTGGAGCAGATCGAGCGGGCACGGGCGGTGCACCCGGTGGCCTCGGTGCAGTCCGAGCTCTCGCTGTGGACCCGCGACGCGCTGGACGAGGTGCTGCCGTACACCGAGGAGCACGGCATCGCCTTCCTGCCGTTCTCCCCGCTCGGCCGGGGGTTCCTGACCGGCCGGTTCGCCTCGGCCGAGGACATCCCGGCGGACGACTGGCGCTCCAACCTGCCGCGCTTCCAGGCGGACGCGCTGGCGGCCAACCTGGCGCTGGTGGAGAAGGTGAAGGAGATCGCCGCCCGGCACGGGGCGACGCCCGCGCAGGTGGCGCTGGCCTGGGTGCTGGCCCAGGGCCGGTACGTGGTGCCGATCCCGGGCACCAAGACGCCCAAGTATCTGGCGGACAACGCCGGTTCGGCCGACGTGCGGCTCACCGCGGCCGACCTGGCGGAGCTGGACGCCCTGCCCCCGGCGGTCGGCTCCCGCTACTGAGCCGGTGCGGGCCCCGCCGCGCGCAGGACGCACGGCGGGGCCTGCCGGAGGCTCAGCGCTCGCGGATCCAGATCTGTCGGCGGCCGGTCTCGGACGGTGCGCCGATCGGGACCTCCTCGACCCGGTCGAAGCGGTAGCCGATCCGGCGCGGGACGCCGGCGCTCGCGGTGTTCGCCTCGTCGCAGTGGATCTCCACCCGCCCGATCCCGGGCAGCGCGAGCGCGGCCTCGGTGAGCGCCCGGGCCGCGCCGGTGGCGATGCCGCGCCCGGTGTGCGCGGCGTCCACCCAGTAGCCGAGCTCCAGCGCGCCCGCGCCGATCCGGCCGTGCAGGCCGAACGCGCCGAGCACCGCGGCGGGGTCGGCGGCGGTGTCGACCACGTACATGAAGTCGGTGCCCTCGTCCCAGATCCGCTCGCCGGCGGCGGCCATCTCCACGCTGTGCGCCATCTCGGGGGCCCGGCCGGCCCAGGGCATCCAGGGGCGCAGGTGCTCCAGGTTGGTGGTGACGGTGGCGTTCAGGCCGGCGGCGTCGGAGCGCCGGCGGCGGCGCAGCCGGTAGCCGTCGAAGAGCGGCAGCAGCTCGGGCGGGCGGCCGGTGGTGACCGGTCGGGGCGTGCTGTCAGGGGCGTCCGGGGAGTGGCTCATGATCGGAGTATGGGCCACCCGGTACCGCCCTGACCAGCGCTTTCCCCGACCGGCCGGTGCGGATCGGAGCCGGATCAGTGCCGGATCGGCGTCGGGTCGGAGCCGGATCGGCGTCGGGTCAGAGCCGGATCGGCGTCGGGTCAGAGCCGGACCAGGACGTCCTCCAGCGGTTTGCGCAGCAGGTCCGGCACCCGCGCCCCGGGCGCGGGGTAGCCGACCGGGATGACGTACGCGGCGCGCTCCTCGGCCGGGCGTTCGCACACCTCGTTGAGGAAGCGCATCGGGCTGGGCGTGTGGGTGAGGGTGGCGAGCCCGGCCTGGTGGAGGGAGGCCAGCAGCAGCCCGACCGCGATGCCGACGGACTCCTTGACGTAGTACGGCCGGGGCGTGTCGGGGCCCTTGTGCACCTCGAAGACCACGATGACCGCGGGCGCGTCCTCCAGGAACGGCTTGTGCCAGTCGGTGCCGATCGGGGCGAGCGCGGCCAGCCACTCCTCGGACGCCCGGCGGCCGTAGAACTCGCGCTCCTCGGCCTCGGCCGCCTCACGCAGCTTCCGCTTGCGCTCGGGGTCGGTGATCACCACGAACCGCCAGGGCTGGACGTGCGCCCCGCTGGGCGCGGTGGCGGCGGTCCGGACCGCCCACTCCAGCACCCCGTCCGGGATCGGATCGGTGGCGTAGTCGCGGACGGTCCGGCGCTGGGCCATCACGTCGTGGAAGGTGCGGCAGCGGTCCGCCGCCTGTTGGGCGGGCACCGTCATGGGTCGGAGCGGGACGGTCGGGTGGGCCGTCGCCGATGCACTGTCAACCATGGTCGCCAGCACAGCACATGACGGTGCGTCGGGGGAAGGGCCTCAGCGCTCGTGGACCAGACCATTCTCGACGACCAGCCGCCGGTTGACCGACACGGTGTCCAGCATCCGCCGGTCGTGGGTGACCAGCAGCAGGGTGCCGGTGTACGAGGCGAGCGCCGACTCCAGCTGCTCGATCGCGGGCAGGTCCAGGTGGTTGGTCGGCTCGTCCAGCACCAGCAGGTTGACCCCGCGGGCCTGCAGCAGCGCCAGCGCCGCGCGGGTCCGCTCGCCGGGGGAGAGGGTGGCGGCCGGGCGCAGCACGTGCGCGGCCTTCAGCCCGAACTTCGCCAGCAGGGTGCGGACCTCCTCCGGGTTCTGGTCCGGCACGGCGGCCTGGAAGGCGTCGGACAGCGGCTCGTCGCCGAGGAACAGGCCGCGGGCCTGGTCGACCTCGCCGACCAGCACGCCCGAGCCCAGGGTGGCGTTGCCGCCGTCCAGGTCGAGCCGGCCGAGCAGCGCGGCCAGCAGGGTGGACTTGCCGGCGCCGTTGGCACCGGTGATCGCCACCCGGTCCGCCCAGTCGATCTGCAGGTCGACCGGGCCGAAGGCGAAGTCGCCGCGGGTGCAGGCGGCGCCGCGCAGGGTGGCGACGACCGAGCCGGAGCGCGGCGCGGAGGCGATCTCCATCCGCAGCTCCCACTCCTTGCGCGGCTCCTCCACCACGTCCAGGCGCTCGATCATGCGCTGGGTCTGCCGGGCCTTGGAGGCCTGCTTCTCGGTGGACTCGGCGCGGGTCGCGCGGGCCTTCTTGTCGTTGTCCGAGCCCTTGCGGCGGGCGTTGCGGACGCCGTGCTCCATCCAGTTGCGCTGCATCTGCGCGCGGGCCTCCAGCGAGGCCTTGGTGTCGGCGTACTCCTCGTAGTCCTCGCGGGCGTGCCGGCGGGCGACGGCCCGCTCCTCGAGGTACGCCTCGTAGCCGCCGCCGTACAGGTTGACCTGCCGCTGGTGCAGGTCCAGCTCCAGCACCCGGGTGACCGTGCGGGCCAGGAACTCGCGGTCGTGGCTGATCAGCACGGTACCCGCGCGCAGGCCCTTGACGAAGGCCTCCAGCCGCTCCAGGCCATCCAGGTCGAGGTCGTTGGTGGGCTCGTCCAGCAGGAAGACGTCGTAGCGGGAGAGCAGCAGCGAGGCGAGGCCCGCGCGGGCCGCCTGGCCGCCGGAGAGCGCGGTCATCGGCAGGTCGAGCGAGACCTTCAGGCCGAGCTGGTCGGCGATCTCCTCGGCCCGCTCGTCCAGGTCGGCGCCGCCCAGTTCCAGCCAGCGGTCCAGGCTCGTGGCGTACGCGTCGTCGGCGCCGGGACGGCCTTCGACCAGGCCCTCGGTGGCCTCGTCCAGCTCGGCCTGGGCGGCGGCCACGCCGGTGCGGCGGGCCAGGAAGGCGCGCACCGACTCGCCGGGGCGGCGGTCCGGCTCCTGCGGCAGGTGGCCGACGTTGGCGGTGGCGGGGCTGAGCCGCAGCTCACCGCCCTCGGGGGTGTCCAGCCCGGCGAGCAGCCGCAGCAGGGTGGACTTGCCCGCGCCGTTCACCCCGACCAGGCCGATCACCTCGCCCGGGGCGACGACCAGGTCCAGGCCGGAGAAGAGGGTGCGGTCGCCGTGGCCGGCGCTCAGATCCTTGGCGACGAGAGTGGCAGTCATGATGGGCCGAGTTTAGTCGGCCCCGGCGGTGCCCCCGAAAAACCCTTTGCGCCGTCCTCGGGCGGTCCCTACCGTTGGGGGCGTCGGAAAGAACTCCCCACGTCTGGAGAAGGCCCTTGCTCCTCTGAAGTCACGAGACACCGCGCCACGCCGCCACCGAGATGGCAGGCGTGCGGTCGGGTGTACGACTTCAGCGTCGAGCGGGCCGTTTTCTGTTTTCCGGACCCCTGCGTTCTCGTACCCCCGCGGTGTCTCCCCGTGCAGTCCCCACACCCACGGCGACCACGCAGGAGGCCCCCACCATGGCGCAACCGACCACTTCCATTCTCTGCACCGAGCTGTCCTTCGAGTGGCCCGACGGCACCCCCGTGCTGGACGGCTTCCACCTCGCGGTCGGCCCCGGCCGGACGGGCCTGATCGGCCTGAACGGCGCGGGCAAGTCCACCCTGATCCGGCTGATCGCCGGCGACCTCACCCCGACCTCCGGCACCGTCCGGATCGCCGGCGAGGTCGCCTACCTGCCGCAGAACCTCACGCTGGCCAACGACCGGAGGGTGGACGAGGCGCTCGGCATCCGGGCGGCCCGCGAGGGCCTGCTCGCCATCGAGTCCGGCGACACCGACGAGCGGCACTTCACCGCGGTCGGCGACGACTGGGACGTCGAGGAGCGCGCCCGCGCCACCCTCGACCGGCTCGGCCTCACCGCGCTCGACCTCGACCGCAGCACCGCCGACCTGTCCGGCGGCGAGGCCGTGCTGCTCCACCTCGCCGCGCTGCTGCTGCGCCGCCCCGACGTGCTGCTGCTCGACGAGCCCACCAACAACCTGGACCGGGTCGCCCGGGCCCGGCTGTACGAGGCGGTGGCCAGCTTCCCCGGCGTGCTGCTGGTGGTCAGCCACGACCGCGAGCTGCTCCAGCACGTCGACCAGATCGCCGACCTGCGCGGCGGCGAGGTCACCTGGTACGGCGGCAACTTCGCCGCGTACGAGGCGACCCTGGCGGCCGAGCAGGAGACCGCGGAGCGGCTGGTGCGCAACGCCGAGGCGGACGTCCGCCGGCAGCAGCGCGACCTGGTCCAGGCCCGGATCCGGTCCGACCGCAGCGCCAGCTACGGCAAGAAGATGGCCGTCACCCGCAACGACCCCAAGATCATCGCGGGGGCGATGAAGCGCAAGGCCGAGGTCACCGCGGGCCGGCTCGCCGGCATGCACACCGACCGGCTGAACGACGCCAAGGACCGGCTCACCGCCGCCGAGGAGGCGGTGCGCGACGACGCGGAGATCCGCATCGACCTGCCGCGCACCGCCGTCCCCGCCGGACGCACGGTGCTCACCCTCGACCGGGTGCGGCTCGCCCACGGGCCGGTCGCCGACCTCGAACTGCGCGGCCCCGAGCGGATCGCGCTGATCGGGCGCAACGGCTCCGGCAAGTCCACCCTGCTGCGCACGATCGCGGGCGAACTCGCCCCGGTCGAGGGCGAGGTGGGCGTGCCGGTGCCGATGCGGTACCTGCCGCAGCGGCTCGACCTGCTGGACGAGCGGCTGAGCGTCTTCGGCAACGTGAGGGCGTTCGCCCCGGCGCAGAGCGACAACGCCGTCCGGGCCCGGCTGGCGCGCTTCCTGTTCCGCGGCGCCCGGGCCGACCAGAGCGCGGCGACGCTCTCCGGCGGCGAGCGCTTCCGGGCGACGCTCGCGGCGCTGCTGCTCGCCGACCCGCCGCCGCAGCTGCTGATGCTCGACGAGCCGACCAACAACCTGGACCTGGCCAGCATGCGCCAGCTCACCCAGGCCCTGGCCGGCTACCGCGGGGCGCTGATCGTGGCCAGCCACGACCTGCCGTTCCTGCGCGGGCTCGGCATCACCCGCTGGATGGAACTCGAGGGAGGCGAACTGCGCACGGTGGACCCGCGGTGACCGCCGCCCTCCGCCTCCCGGGCCGGGTCCTCGTGGTGGACCCGGCCCCGGGCGGCCTGGCCCTGCCGGAGCTGGACGCCCTCCACGGGCTCGGCCTGGAGCCCACCGTCAACCTCCGCCGGGTCGCCGACTCCGGCCTGCGGGCCGAGATCGCGGCCCGGTGGACGACGGTGGACTTCGACGGGTTCGCGGAGGAGCAGCTGGCGTGCGCCCTCGAGTCCGGCGGGGCCGGGTTCGACGCCCTGAAGTGCCGGGCCGGAATCCCGCTCACCGCCGCGGTCCTGGCCCGGGCCACCGCCGCCGGCCTCGGACGCCGCCTGGTCCTGGTCGGCCGGGCCGCGTCCGGGGCCGACACCTTCGACGCCGGGGCGGCCGACCGCCTCGGCGTCGCGATCCGCACCACCCCGGGCGCCAACGCGGCGGCCGTGGCGGAGCTGACGCTGGCGCTGGTCCTCGACGCGCTGCGCGGAGTCTCCCGGCGGTCGGACGCGCTGCGCGCCGGCCGCTGGGGCGACGCGGTCGACGGCCTGCCCACCGGCAGTTTGGCGGGCGCCCGGCTCGGCCTGATCGGCTCCGGGGCGATCGCCCGGCGGGTCGCGGAGCTGGGCCGGGCGTTCGGGGCCGAGGTGCTGGTGCACGGATCGCCCCGGTTCACCGCCGAGCGGGCGGCCGGCTGGCCGGGGCGGCGGGTGCGGACGGTCGAGGAGCTGCTGGCCGCCTGCGACGTGGTGTCCGTGCACGTGCCGGCCACCGCGGAGACCCGAGGACTGATCGGGCGGGAGCGGCTGCGGCTGATGCGGCCCGGGTCGGTGCTGGTGAACACGGCCCGGTCCAGCGTGGTCGACGAGATCGCGCTGGACCGGGCACTGCGGGACCCGCTGTCCGGCCCGTCCCGGGCGGCCGTCGACGTCTTCGACGAAGAGGGGCCGGGCTTCGCCTCGCCGCTCGCGGACAACCCGTTCTGCACGCTGTCCCCGCACGCCGCGGGCATGACCCGGTCGGCGATGGAGGAGTCCTCGCGGCGCCTGGTGCGGGCCTTCGCGGAGTTCCTGGGGGAGGCCGGACCGGCCGGCCGATGAGGGGCCAGGAGGGGGCCGATTGCGAAATGGTGACGGTCCATTCTGTTCATAGAACTGTTTGGCTGTTCACGGACAGGCTCTGACTCGGCTACCCAGCAGCTACCCGACTGGAGTACAGAGTGAGCCCCTCCTCCTCTTCCCCGCGCCGACGCACCCTCACCGCCGGCGCCCTGGCCGCCACCGCCGCCCTGGTCGCGGCCGGTGTGCAGTTCACCACCGTCGCCGACGCCGCCAACGGCCGGGACACCGCCATCGCCAAGGCGAAGGCCAACGTCTCGCGCAACGCCGACCTGTTCGGCTTCGGCGCCGGCCAGGACCTGCAGGTCAAGGACGTGATGATCGACGCGGACGGCACCCAGCACGTCCGCTTCGACCGCACCTACCAGGGCCTGCCGGTGATCGGCGGCGACCTGGTGGTCCACCAGGACTCGCACGGCCGGCTCAAGGACTCCTCGCGCGCCAAGGGCCACAACCCGGCCGTGAAGACCACCGTCCCCGCCGTCCCCGCGCAGACCACCGCCGCCAAGGCGCTCGGCGCCGTCGGCCAGGACGTCACCGCCGCCACCTCCACCCCGCAGCTGGTCGTCTGGGCCGCCGACGGCACCGCCCGGCTCGCCTGGCAGACCACCGTGAGCGGCACCGGCAAGCAGGGCCAGCCCTCCGGCCGGATCGTGGTCACCGACGCCATCACCGGCGCCGAGATCGAGCAGCTCGCCACCGAGCACCAGGCCTCCGCCACCGGCACCGGCCACTCCGAGTACACCGGCGACATCACCTTCGCCGACACCCTGCAGGCCGACGGCACGTACGCGCTGATCGACCCGGTGCGCGGCCACGTCACCAAGGACGCCCACAACCTGTCGTCCAGCAGCATCAAGGCCACCTCCGGCACGCTGTACACCGACGCCGACAACGTCTGGGGCGACGGGAAGAAGTTCTCCACCGACCGCGCCACCGCCGCCGTCGACGCCCACGCCAACACCGCCTGGACGTACGACTACTACAAGAACACCTTCGGCCGCAGCGGCATCAAGAACGACGGCAAGGGCGCCACCGTCTTCGTCCACGTCGGCACCAACTGGGACAACGCCCAGTGGTCGGACGCCTGCTTCTGCATGATGACCGGCGACGGCGACGGCACCGTCGACCCCGAGCAGGTCGACCTGGACACCATGGGCCACGAGATGACCCACGGCGTCACCAGCGCCACCGCCAACCTGCGCTACAGCGGCGAGTCCGGCGGCCTCAACGAGGCCACCAGCGACATCTTCGGCACCATGGTCGAGTTCTACGCCAACAACGCGGTCGACAAGGGCGACTACCTGTTCTCCGACCAGTCCACCCCGCCGTGGCTGCGCCGCTTCGACAAGCCCTCGCTGGACGGCCGCTCGGCCGACTGCTGGAGCAAGTCGGTCGGCCGCCTGGACGTGCACAACTCCTCCGGCGTCGGCAACCACTGGTTCTTCCTCGCCAGCGAGGGCAGCGGCGCCAAGACCATCAACGGCGTCAGCTACAACTCGCCGACCTGCAACGGCAGCACCGTCACCGGCATCGGCAACCAGAAGGTCGCCGCGATCTGGTACCGGGCGCTGACCGTCTACATGACCTCCACCACGGACTACAAGGGCGCCCGCACCGCGTCCCTGAACGCCGCCAAGGACCTGTACGGCAGCGGCAGCACCGAGTACAACGCGGTCGCCGCCGCGTGGAGCGGTGTCAACGTCGCCTGACCCCTTCTCCGTACGCACGGGAACGGCCCGGTCCGCCACGGACCGGGCCGTTCCGTCGTGCCGTAGGACGTCAGAGCTGGGTGACGGTGACGTCGTCGCACCAGCCGTACCCGGTGCCGCTGCGGGCGTAGCAGTAGATCTTCGCGGTGGTGGCGTTCGCCCCGGTGGTGAAGGTGGTGGAGCCCTGCGCGTACGCGGTGGCGGTGAAGGCCGCCCGGGTGGTGGAGCCGAGCGTGTCGTACTGCTTCACACCGAGCGAGAGCTCGCTGCCGGCCGCCGACACCTTGCCCCAGCCGGACAGCCGGTACGTGGTGCCCGGCTTGACGGTGATCACCTGCTCGGCCGCCGCCTGGGCCGGGCCGACCTTCACCGCGTACGTGCCGGAGTGCGCGTTGGCGGTGTCCAGCACCACCCCGCCGTAGTACGTCCACGGGGCGATCGCGCCGGACTCGAAGCCGCCGTTGCGCACCGGGTCGGGCGCCGCACAGGCCGCGTCGTCGAAGGAACCCGCCTGCTGGAAGCCCTGGTCGGGCCGGCAGACCTGCGGGACGGGCGCGCCGAAGAAGTCCTGCCCGCCGTTGGAGGTCACCACCGCTCCCGCGCCGCGGGCCGGGGAGCCGGCCGCCAGGGCGAAGTCGGCAGCGGCGGTGCCCGCCTGGTTGACGAACTTCGGGTCGGCGGTGACCTTGCCCGGGTCGGTGGGCTCGTTGGCCGGGTGGTTGCCCCAGAACAGGTTGGAGTCCCAGGTGAAGTCGCCCGGCTTGTAGGTGCTGGACCCGAAGCCGGTGTACCCGCCGGTGCCCAGGTTGGCGAACACGTTGCCGGACATCAGGGTGGTCGAGGTGCCCGAGCCCTGCTGGATCACCGCCGCGGTCGAACCGCTCGGCAGGTAGGCGGTGTTGTTGTACATCCGGGCGTTCTTCTCGCCGACCGCGAACAGCCAGCGGCTCCTGTCCGCCCGGCTCAGGTTGTACCGGACCACCGTCCCGGTCGAGCTGGACCCGGCACCGCACGCCCCGCAGAACAGCATGAAGCCGCCCTCGTTGTCGTGGCTGTAGTTGTACTGGAACAGCGCGCCGGTGTTGCCGTAGTCCGAGTCGAAGGCCATGCCGTCGTTGTTGTCGGACAGCCGGCGGACGTGGTGGACCTCGTTGTACTGGATCACGCTGTCGTCCGAGTTGATGGTCCAGATCCCGGCGTTGGAGCCCATCGGGCGCATCGCGATGTCGTACGCGGTGTTGTGCTCGACCAGTCCGTGGGACGCGGCCCGCAGCACGATGCCGTCGCCGCCGGTGTCGCTGATGGTGTTGCCGCGGAACACCATGCGGGTGGACGGCCGCCAGTTCACCGTCGAGCCGCAGCCGTCGCCGGTGCCGTACTGCGGGCGGCACATCCAGGTGGTGCGGTTGGTCAGGCCCTCGCGGTCGACGCTCCTGATGGTGGAGTTCTGGACCAGGACGTCGTCGAAGTTGGTGGGGGTGGTGGTGCCGGAGACCCGGAACTGGATGCCGTTGGACCACTTGGTGGCGTCGCCGTTGACGTTGTGCACGTAGACGTCGTCGACCAGGTAGTGGGTGCCGACGCCGTCGGGGAGGTCGGCGACCTCGACCAGCAGGCCGTTGCGCTCGCGCTTGGTGGCGTTGGTGTCGGCGAAGGTGATCTCCAGGTCGCGGATCTCCCACTGCTCGACGTTGTACAGGTGGACGGCGGCCTTCTCGGTGGAGGCGGGGTCGCCGGCGACCACCGGGCGGGCGGTGCCGGTGCCGTACGCGGCGAGGGTGATCGGCGACCCGGCGGTGCCGGAGCCCTGGGGCTTCAGCGTGCCGGTGCAGGTCGCGCCGCGCTTGAGCAGCAGCTTGTCACCGGGCTGGAGGACGTGGGCGTTGGCGGTGGCCAGACTGTTCCACGGGCTGGTCTGACTTCCGGTACCGTCCGAGGCGGCCGAGCAGTCCAGGTACCAGGTGGTGGGGGCGGCGGCCGCGGTGGTGGCGGGAAGGACGGGGAGGAGCAGCGCTGCGGCGACGACGGTGCCGGTGAGCGCGGCGCGGTGCAGGAGCATGGTGGGGACTCCCGAGAATGGAGAGGGTGGGGGTGGGCGCCCGCCCCGCACCGTAGGTTTGGCCGTGTGATCGAGTCAATACATGCAGAGCACTCGATCGAAAGCCGATCGAATGATACAAATTGATCGGACAGGTTCGTGTGCATGACCGAGTCAGTGAAGGGGACCCGATGAGCAGCTCGGCGGACGAACGGCGGGCGCGGATCCTGAAGGCCGTCCGCGAGCTCGGCAGCGTACGCGTCGTCGACCTCGCCGACCGCCTCGCCATCCCGGCGGTCACCGTCCGCCGCGACGTCGCCGCCCTCGCCGACGCCGGTGAACTCCACCGCTCGCACGGCTCGGTCGCCCTCCCCGACAGCGGCCCCTCCGGCCACGCCGGCCCCGGCCGCGACCGGGTGATCGGCATGCTGGTCCCCACCGTCGGCTCCTACTTCGACGAGGTGATCGCCGGCGCCCGCGCCGCCGCCACCGCCGCCGGCGCCCGCCTCGTCCTCGGCATCGCCCCGTACGAGGCCCGGGACGACCGCGCCCAGGTCGACCGGCTGCTCGAATCCGCCGTCGACGGCCTGCTGCTCACCCCGAACTGGCGCCCCGACCAGGACCCCGACCAGCACGACTGGCTCGGCGACCTGCCCGTCCCCGCCGTCCTGGTCGAGCGCAAGGCCCTCCCCGGCAGCCCCGGCGCCGAGCTCGACGCGGTCGGCTCCGACCACCGCCACGGCGTCCTGCTCGCCCTGCGCCACCTCGCCGCGCTCGGCCACGGCACCGTCGCGCTCGCCGCCCGCGACGACACCTGGACCGCCCACCAGGTCCGCACCGGCTACGCCGAGGGCGTCCGCCTGCTCGGCCTCGAACCGCACCCGGTGATCGAGACCCACCGGCCCGGCACCCCGTTCGGCCTGACCGACTCCGAGTGGTCCGCCGACCAGCTGGCCGGCGCCGTCGAGCAGGGCATCCGCGCCTTCATCGTGCACAACGACCAGGACGCCATCCAGCTCCCGCCGCTGCTGCGGGTCCGCGGCCTGCGGGTGCCCGACGACGTCGCGCTGATCTCCTACGACGACGTCTTCGCCGCCCTCGCCGCGCCCCCGCTCACCGCCGTCTCCCCGCCCAAGCGCACGGTCGGCGCCACCGCCCTGGAGCTGCTGCTCCGCCGCCTCGCCGCCGCCGCCCCGATGCCGGGCCACCACCTCGAACTCCTCCCCGAGCTCAAGATCCGCACCTCCTGCGGCGGCAGCTGACGGCTCGTCCCCCGCCCCCCGACCCCCCGGCCCCCGGGGCCTGCGGCCGGTCAGAGCAGCACGAGCAGCTTGGTGCCCGTCACCAGCTTGCGGTTGACGGAGGTCGACTGGACGAACACGGTGTACGCCGGGTTGTCGCCCGGCTTCACCGTGGCCTCCGCCTGCGGCAGGCCGAGGAGCTGACGGGCCGCCGGGCCCGAGAACACCCGGCCCGTCATCCGGCCGGTGGCCGGGTCCTTCTCCGCCACGGCGAGCTGCTTGTTGCCCTGGATCTTCTCGCGCTTGGACAGCTCGTAGAAGGCGCAGCCGGTCTTGTACGTGTGGCCGGCGCTGGTGACGAACTCGCGGATCGGCGACTGCTGGTCGACCGGGATGAGGATGTACTTGCCGTTGTCCATCGCGTCGAGGTTGGCCTTCACGTCGGCCGCGCTCAGGTCCTGACCCATCGCGAAGAGGTTCTTGGTGCCGCGGACACCCTGCTCGCGGCCGCGCAGGAAGCTGGTGGCGGCCGACTTGACGGTGCCGATCGCCTCCTCGACGCCCTGGGTGGAGTCCGCGTCCCAGATCGCGATGTTGCCCGCGGGGAAGCCGTACTCCTGGGCGGTGCGCTTGGCCAGCGAGTTGGGCACCAGGATCGCCGACGTCCAGTGGTCCGGAAGCGCGTCCATCGCGCCGCGGATGCGGCCGAGCCACTTGTCGAGGACCGCGGCGCCCCGCTTGCCGCCCATCCGGACGTGCATCTGGCCGGTCTCCGAGCAGCCCGAGGCGTTCTCCTCGCCGTCGGTGACGACGACCTGGAGGAAGGAGTGCTCGCCGTACCCCTCCCAGATGTTCTTGAGGTCGTCGATGGACTTCACGGCCGCCTCGATCAGCGCCGTCGCGCCGTTCTCGACCCGGTAGAGGCCCCGCAGGGACGGCAGGTGCTTGACGTCCATGTCCCAGACCAGGTTCTCCACCTCGTGGTCGAAGGAGTAGAGGCTGATCCGGGTCTCGTGGCCGAGGCGGTCGGACTCCTCCTGGAGGCCCTTCACGAACTCGTCCACCACCCGGACGAGCTGCGCCTCGTGCTTGCGCATCGACCCGGAATTGTCCACCACCAGCGAGACGTGGTTGACCTTGTGCTTGATCTTCTTGGAAGCCATGGAAATACCCCTTCCCAACGCCTTTTCGGCGCCCCCTCCGACGTTGGTTCCACACTACGGTGCGGCACTGACAGTCCCCTCCGACCTGGGCTGACACCGGATCTGACGGACATTCCGGGAATTCCCCGGCCGTGCGCGGAGGTGATTTCCGGGGTGCCCGGCCGGGAATGCGTCGCCCCGCCCCGACCGGCCCAATACCGGCCGGATGCCGGTCGAATGCCCGGCCGGTCGCCGGGCCGATTCCCCCGGCCGGTCGGCCGGGGTCCGCGTACGCCGCGCGGAGGAGGCGGCGGCCCGCCGGATCGGCCCGCCGGGCGATCCCGGCCGCGCCCGGCCGCGGCTAGCGTGGCGGGCATGACGGACCTGGGCGACCTCGTGCAGCGCACCGCCGACCGGCTCGCCGAGCAGCGGGCGGGCGTGGTGGTGGCCGCCGTCGCGGGCGGCGCGACCGAGATCCGCGGCGCCGGCCGCACGGGCGGCCACGACGGTGCGGTGCCCGGCCCGGACACGGTGTTCGAGATCGGCTCGGTCACCAAGGTGTTCACCGCGCTCGCACTCGCCCGGCTCGCCGTGGCCGGCGCCACCGCCCTCGACGAACCGCTCGCCGACCTGCTCCCGCCCGGGGCCCGCGTCCCCGCCCGCGACGGCGTAGCGATCACCCTGCGCGACCTCGCCACCCACACCTCCGGCCTGCCCCGCCTCCCGAAGGGCATGCTGCTCGGCGCCCTGCTCCGCCCGCACGCGCCCGACCCGTACGCCGGCTGCACCGCCGACCGGCTGCTGGACGGCCTGGCCCGCACCCGGCTCGGCGCCGTCCCGGGCCGGCGGTTCCGCTACTCCAACCTCGGCGCCGGGCTGCTGGGCCTCGCCCTCGCCCGCCGCGCCGGCGGCACGTACGGCGACCTGGTCGGACGGCTGGTCACCGGCCCGCTCGGCCTGGCCGACACCCGGCTCGACTCCGACCCGGCCCGGACCGCGCAGGGCCACTCCGCCCGGCTGCAGCCCGTCCCGCACTGGCACCTCGCCGACCTCGCCGGGGCCGGCGGACTGCGGTCGACCGGCGCCGACCTGGCCCGCTTCCTCCAGGAGCAACTGGACCCCGGTCGGGGGCAGTCGGCCGAGGCGATCGCCCTCACCCGGACCGTCGAGCACCCGGTCGCCCCGGTGGCCGCGGTCCACCTCGGCTGGATGAGCCTGCGCCTCCACCCCCGGCAGGGCGGCCACCGGCGCTACTGGCACAACGGCGGCACCGGCGGCTTCACCTCGTACCTCGGCTTCGACCCGGAGCACGGGGTCGGCGTGCTGGCCCTCGCCAACACGGCCCGCTCGGTGGACTCCGCCGCCGAACTGCTCACCGATCTGCAGAGCGCCGCCTGACCCGGCACCGAGGCGCGGCGTCTCAATAAATCGGACATATCGCCCTAGTCTGGCCCGCATGACGGACCTGGACTTCGCTGACACGACCGACTTCGAGAACGCCGACCGCGGCTTCCTCGGCACCCTCGCGGACCCGCGGATCACCGGCCCGGACGGCCGGGTGGTGTGGGACGCCACCGCATACGCCTTCCTGGACGCCGAGTGCCCGGACACCGCCAACCCGAGCCTGTGGCGGCAGGGACAGCTCACCGCCCGGCACGGCCTGTACGAGGTCACGCAGGGCATCTACCAGGTGCGCGGCCTCGACATGTCCAACATGACCCTGGTCGAGGGAGACACCGGGGTGATCGTCGTCGACCCGCTGATCTCCGTCGAGACCGCCGCCGCGGCCCTGGCCCTGTACCGCGAGCACCGCGGCGACCGCCCGGTCACCGCGATGATCTACACCCACTCGCACGCCGACCACTTCGGCGGCGCCCGGGCGATCGTCCCGCACGGCCAGGACGGCACGGTCCCCGTCCTCGCGCCCGCCGGCTTCCTGGAGCACGCCGTCAGCGAGAACGTCTACGCCGGCACCGCGATGACCCGCCGCGCCGTGTTCATGTACGGCATGGGCCTGCCCGTCGACCCCGCCGGGCAGATCGGCTGCGGCCTCGGCGCCGCCGGATCCACCGGAACGGTCAGCCTGGTCGCGCCGACCCTCGACATCACCCGCACCGGCCAGCGGGAGACCGTCGACGGCGTGGAGATCGTCTTCCAGCTCACCCCGGGCACCGAGGCGCCCTCCGAGATGAACTTCCTCTTCCCGCAGCGCCGGGCCCTGTGCATGGCCGAGAACGCCACCCACACCCTGCACAACATCCTGACCCTGCGCGGCGCACTGGTCCGCGACCCGCGGATCTGGGCCCGCTACCTCTCCGAGGCCCAGGACCTCTTCGCCGACCGCGCCGACGTGGCCTTCGCCTCCCACCACTGGCCGACCTGGGGCCGGGAGAACATCACCGCGTTCCTCACCGCGCAGCGCGACATCTACGCCTACCTCCACGACCAGACGCTGCGCCTGCTCAACCGCGGCCTCACCGGCCCGGAGATCGCCGAGGAGATCACCCTGCCCCCGGCGGTCGAACGGACCTGGTCCACCCGCGGCTACTACGGCTCCGTCAGCCACAACGTCAAGGCGATCTACCAGCGCTACCTCGGCTGGTTCGACGGCAACCCCGCGCACCTGTGGGAGCACCCGCCGGTCGAGCAGGCCCGCCGCTTCACCGCCGACTACGGCGGCATCGCCGCGATCACCGCCAAGGGCCGCGAGTACGCCGCCGCCGGCGACCTGCGGTTCGCCGCCACCCTGCTCAACCACGCCGTCTTCGCCCAGCCCGACCACCACCCGGCCCGCGAGGCGCTGGCCGAGGTCTACGACCGGCTCGGCCGCGGCGCCGAGAACGGCACCTGGCGCAACTTCTACCTCACCGCCGCGATGGAACTGCGCGGCACCCTCGCCAAGGTCGACATCAACCTCGGCAACCCGGAAGTGGCCGTCGCCCTGACGATCGAGCAGCTGATCGACTCGCTGGCGATCCGGATCGACGGCCCGCGCGCCTGGGACACCCGCCTCACCGTCGACTGGCGGATCACCGACCTGAAGCAGGCCTGGCGCCTCACCCTCTCCAACGGCGCCCTCACCTACCGCACCCTCCCGCCCGCCGCCGACCCGGAGCACCCCGCCGACCTCACCCTGACCCTCACCAAGCCCCAACTCCTCGGTGTCCTCGCCGGCAAGGGCCTGGACGGCATCACCCTCGACGGCGACCCCACCGTCCTCGCCCGCCTGGTCGCCCTCCTCGACACCCCGGACCCGAACTTCGCCATCGTCACCCCCTGACCCCCCACCACCCGCGCGGCCCGGAAACCCCGGACGGGGCCCGGGCCGCGTGCGGTTCCGCTACCGCGGGTGGAGCGAGCGCAGGAGGGTTGCCCCGGTGGGGAGTCGGGGCGGGAGCGGGGCGGCGGTGGGGTGCCAGGGGGCCTCGTACTCCCAGGAGACCCAGGTGCCCTCGGGGAGCAGGCGCAGGCAGTCGGCGATCGGGAGGACGCCGGCGCCGAGCGGGAGCGGGGTGAGGTCCGCGGGCGAGGCGATGTCCTTGACCTGGACGTAGCCGAGGTGCGTGGCGAGTGCGCGGTGGGTCTCGGCGGGTGTCTCGCCCGCGAGGTGGGTGTGCATCAGGTCCCACAGGGCGCCCGCCGCGGGGGAGCCGGCGGTGGCGAGCAGGCGGGCGAGGTCGTGGCCGGAGCGGTGCGAGTCGTGGGTCTCCACCAGGATCCGGACGCCGAGTCCGGCCGCCCGGGCGGTGGTGGCGGTGAGCCGGCGGGCGGCGCGGGCGTCCGCCTCGGCGGCCGGTCCGTCGCCGCCGCGCGGGAACACCCGGACGTACGGGGCTCCGAGGTCGGCGGCGAGCTCCAACTGGCCGTTCAGCTCGGCGAGTACGGGCGCGTCCGGGCCGGGCTCGGCGATGCCGACGTACGAGGCGACGGCGAGCGGGGCGATCCCGGCGGCGGTGAACGCGCTTGCCGCGGTGCGGCGTTCGGCGGCGGTCAGGCCGGGGTGGACGGGTTCGCCCGGCGCGGAGCGCAGTTCGAGGCCCTGCCACCCGCTGTCGGCGGCCAGCCGCAGCACCTCGGCGAGCGGCAGCCCGGGGACGCCGAGGGTGGAGAAGGCGATCGGCACGGCGGGTCTCCCGGCTAGTCGGCGCTGACGGTGACGGCGGCGGTGGCGAGCGTCGCCCGGTGCGTGCCGCCGTCGGGCCAGTGGACGGTCACCTGCCAGGCGCTGCCGGAGGGTTCGGCGGTGACCGTGGGCGGGGCGGCGGGCCGCCCGGTGGCGGTCAGTCGGACGGCCGCCACGGACAGCCCGTCGCCGACCGTGCCGTGCAGCTCCGGGACCGCCGCGCCCGGGCCGTACGCGGTGCCCGCCGGGACGTCGGTGACCGCGGCGGTGGTGAATCCGCGCAGGCCGTGCACCTCGCTGAGCAGCGGCGCGTCCGAGGTGTCCGACGGGGCGGACCCGGTGGCGGGGACCGGTACGGCGCGGACCCGGGCGTGCAGGCCCTCCGCCTCGGAGGTGACCCGGCTGCCCGCCGCGGCCCAGCCGCTCGCCCGGACGGGGGTGTCGGCGGGGGCGCCGGTGACCAGGTGGACGCGGAGCTCGTCGGCGCCGCGGGCGAGGGTGAGCGAGGTGACGGTGGTGCCGGGGCGGGGGTGGTGGGCGGAGGCGGCCCAGCCGGGGCCGGCGCCGAGCGGGGTGATCCGGCCGCGTTCGGTCGGCGTGCCGTCGAGGAGCAGCGCGAAGCGGTTGTCGCCGTCGGTCGGCCCGGTCCGGGTGGAGTGGGCGAGCGGGGCGTAGAGCGGGTCGTCGGGGGCGGGTTCGGGTGCGCTGCCGGCGGCGAGCTGGTCGTCGCTGCCGTGGTTGTGCAGCCGGACCAGGCCGTCGGCGGCGGTGGACTGGATCAGCCAGCCCGCCGTGGGCAGTGCGGTGACCGCGTCCGCGCGCTCGCTCGGCCCGGGCTCCTCGACGGCCGTCCAGACCGGGTGGTCGGCGGGCAGCAGCAGTCCGAGGAAGCCCTTGGACGCCCAGTACGGGGAGGCGGGCCCGGAGTAGGGCTGGACCAGCGGCGGGTAGGGGCCGTGCCAGCCGAGGGTGAGCAGGCCGTCGGCGCCGACCGCGCCCCGGTCGAGGAAGTAGCGCAGGGCGCCGGAGGCGAGCCGGCGGGTGGCGCCGGGGGAGAGCGGGGTGCGGTCGGCGAGCGCCCCGGCCCACAGCGGCGCGGCGGCGGCGAACCGGTAGCTGAGCGAGCGGCCCTGGTGGACGGGTGCCCCGCTGCGGTCGAAGAGCCGGGCGTACCCCTCCAGGTGCTCGGCGAGCCGGGCGCCGTAACGCTCCAGCAGGTCGGCGTCCTTGCCCGCCCAGGCGTGCAGCACCGGGTACAGGTGCAGCGCCCAGCCGTTGTAGTGGTCGAGGGCGCGGGGGCGGCCGTCGGTGTACCAGCCGTCGCCGAGGTACCACTGCTCGATCGCTTCGAGTCCGCGGTCGACGGCGGCCCGTGCCGCGTCGGTCGCGATGCCGGCCTCGGCGAGGAAGCCGCCGACGGAGAGCGGGAAGAGCCACCAGTTGTTGTCGTGCGGCTGCCGGTGGAGCGCGTCGGCGAGCCAGCGGCCGGCCCGTTCGCGGACGCCGTCGTCGAGGCGGTCCCACAGCCAGGGGCGGGTGAGGCGCAGGGCGACGGCGACGGAGGCGGCCTCGACCATGGGCTGGGAGCGGTCCTCGATCCGGCCCCAGGACTCGGTGTCGCCGTCGGCGAGGTCGCGTTCGGCGGTGGGGGTGCGGGTGCCGGCGTCGAGGCCGGCGGCGTAGCGCTCCAGCAGGCCGTGCGGGTCGGCGCCGCCGGCGCCGGCGACCCGGAAGGCGGCGAGCAGGAAGGTGCGGGCGTAGCCCTCCAGGCCGTCCGAGCGGTGGCCGGACCAGCTGGGGCGGGTGCCGGGCAGGTTGATCAGGGCCTGGCCGGGGCTTGCGTGCGGGTGGACGGCGGCCAGCAGCCGGTCGGCGGCGGCCTCCCAGTGCGCCCTGGTCCAGCCGGTGTACGGGCTGAGCTCGCGGTCTTCGGGGGGCAGCTGCATCGCACGTCCTTGGGTGGCCGGGGGCGTCGTGGGCGCGTGGGTGTCGTGCCGAATCTAGGAAGCGGGTGATCGGGAGTCAAGAGCAGCTGATCAAGCGATCGCGTTGATCGGATCGTGACCTGGCCCTCCAGGGGCCATTTTCCAAGCTCAAGGGCGGTTGATCGGCCGATCGGCCGCTGATCACATCGGATCATTTGATCCAGATCTCTTGACTCCGATCGCGACCCGACCCAAGATAGCGGTCAACCCAGCCCGACCAGGCCAAACCCGCAGCAATTCGGGCAATCCCCCACAGGAGCCGAGCATGCCCTCTTCCGCTCTCCACCGCCGCAGAGCCCTCCGCGCCGCCGCCGGCGCCACCGCCACCGTCCTGTGCGTGACGCTGCTGGCCGCCTGCGGCAGCAGCGGCGACAAGGGCGCGACCGCGGCCGACGCCAACGACGGCAAGCCGGTCTCGCTGACCTTCTGGGGCTGGGCCAAGGGCACCAAGGACGTGGTGGCCGCGTTCAACGCCTCGCACCCGAACATCCAGGTCACCTTCGAGGAGATCCCCTCCGGCAACGCCGGCGGCTACGCCAAGATCTCCAACGCGGTGAAGGCCGGCAACGCCCCCGACGTGTTCAACGTCGAGTACCCGCAGCTGCCGGACTTCGTCAGCCAGGGCGCCGTCCAGGACATCAGCAAGCTGGTCTCCGCCGACCTGAAGAAGAAGTACCTGTCGCAGGCGGTCGACCTGACCACGCTGGGCGGTTCCACCTTCGCCCTGCCGCTGGACGCCGCGCCGCAGGCCTTCTACTACCGCAAGGACCTGTTCGAGAAGGCCGGCGTCGCCGCACCGAAGACCTGGGACGAGTTCCGCACCGCCGCCGAGAAGCTGAAGGCCGCCGACCCGAACACCCGGATCGCCACCTTCTTCCCCGACGACCCGTCCACCGTCGAGGCGCTGAGCTGGCAGAACGGCGCCCACTGGTTCGCCACCGCCGGCGACACCTGGAAGGTCGACCTGGCCGGCGCGGAGACCAAGAAGGTCACCGACTACTGGCAGAAGCTGATCTCCGACGACCTGGTCCGCTCGATGCCCTCGTTCAGCCAGCAGTGGACCGCCTCCCTGCAGAAGGGCGAGACCGCCGGCTACGTCGGCGCCGCCTGGGGCGGCGGCGTGCTGAAGGGCACCGTCCCGGACGCCTCCGGCAAGTGGGCGGTCGCCCCGGTCCCGACCTGGGACGGCCAGCCGGCCAGCGGCATGCTCGGCGGCTCGACCTTCGCGGTCTCCAAGGACAGCAAGAAGGCCAAGGCCGCGGTCGAGTTCGCCACCTGGGCCACCACCACCCCCGAGGGCATCCAGGCCCGGATCGCCACCGGCACCTCCTCGATGTTCCCGGCCGCGCCCGACCTGGTGCCGGTCGCCAAGGCCGCCTTCAAGACCGACTTCTACGGCGGCCAGGACATCTACTCGGTCTACGTGGATGCCGCGAAGTCCATCAAGCCGAACTGGACCTGGGGCCCGGCGATGAGCGCCACCAACGGCTCGCTCAAGGACTCCTTCGGCAAGCTCGCCCAGGGCGGCACCGTCTCCGGCGCGGTCGACACCGCCCAGCAGGCCACCGTCGCCGAGATGAAGAACCGCGGCCTCAAGGTCAACGGCTGATGTCGACCCCCGCGCCCGCTCCCGCGCAGGCCTCCCGCGCCGCCGCCCGGCGGCGCGGGCGGTACGGGGCGCCGGCCCTGCTGCTCGCCCCGTTCATGGTGCTGTTCACCGCCTGCACGCTGGTCCCGATCGGCTACGCGGTCCACCTCAGCCTGTACACCGAGCACCGCTCGGGCCTCGGCTTCGGCGGCTCCGAGACGGTCTTCACCGGCCTGGGCAACTACACCCGGGCGCTCGGCGACGCGGCCTTCCGGGCCGGCTTCTGGAACACCGCCCAGTACTGCCTGCTGTACATCCCGCTGATGATCGGCCTGTCGCTGCTCACCGCGTTGCTGCTGGACTCCGCGCTGGCCCGCGCCAAGCGCTTCTTCCAGCTCGCACTGTTCCTTCCGCACGCGGTGCCCGGCATCATCGCCGCGCTGGTCTGGGTGTACCTGTACACCCCGGGCATCAGCCCGGTGATCGACGCCCTGAACGGGGTCGGCGCCGAGGTCGACGTGCTCGGCCACCCGCTGTCCGCCGTGGTCAACATCGCGGTCTGGGAGTGGACCGGCTACAACATGGTGATCTTCTACGCCGCGTTGCAGGCCATCCCGCGCGAGGTGCTGGAGGCCGCCGTGGTCGACGGCGCCGGCCCGCTGCGCACCGCGCTCAGCGTCAAGATCCCGCTGATCCGGGCCTCGATCACGATGGTCGGCCTGTTCACCGTGATCGGCTCGCTGCAGCTGTTCACCGAACCGATGATCCTGCACGACGTCGCCCCCGGCGTGGTCTCCACCTGGACCCCCAACATGTACGCCTACTCGGCCGCGTTCGAGCGCAACGACTACGGCCTGGCCGCCGCCTCCTCGGTGTTGCTGGCCCTCGCCGCCGCCGTGCTCTCCTTCGTCGTCACCCGGGCCTCCCGGGGCCGCAGCCGCAAGGAGGACGCCGCATGAGCGCCACGCTGACCCCGTCCCGCCGTACCGCGCCCGCCACCGGTCGGGCCGCGAACCCCCGTCCGCCGCGCCGCCCGTGGACGCTGTCGAAGACCGCCGTCAACGGCGCCCTGGTCCTCGCGACCGTCTACACCCTGCTGCCGCTCGGCTGGCTGATCACCGCCTCCGCCAAGAACACCGGCGACCTGCTGGTCGGCCGCACCCTCACCCCCGAGCGCTTCCACCTCGGCCAGAACCTGCACGACCTGGCCACCACCGGCGACGGCATCTACTTCCGCTGGTACCTCAACTCCCTGCTGTACGCCGGGCTCGGCGCGGTGCTCTGCGCGTTCGTCTGCGTCTGCGCCGGGTACGCCTTCCACGTGTACCGCTTCCCCGGCAAGGAGCAGCTGTTCGGCCTGGTCCTGCTGGGCGTGCTGGTGCCCACCACCGCGCTCGCCCTGCCGATGTACCTGCTCGCCTCCGAGCTGCACGTCGTCAACACCTTCTGGGCGGTCTTCGTGCCCTCGCTGGTCAACCCGTTCGGCGTGTACCTGGCCCGGGTGTTCTGCGCCGGCTACGTGCCCGGCGAGGTGCTGGAGGCGGCCCGGATGGACGGCGCCGGCGAGCTGCGCACCTTCTGGTCGATCGGCCTGAAGATGGTCATGCCCGGCTTCGTCACCGTCTTCCTGTTCCAGTTCACCGCGATCTGGAACAACTTCTTCCTGCCGCTGGTGATGCTCTCCGACAACCGGCTCTTCCCGGTCAGCCTCGGCCTGTACGCCTGGAACACCCAGACCCACGCCTTCCCCGAGTACTACCCGCTGGTCGTCACCGGCTCGCTGCTCGCCGTCCTCCCGCTGGTGATCGCCTTCGTGGTCCTACAGCGGCACTGGAAGGCCGGTCTGACCGCCGGCAGCGTCAAGTAACCAGCCCGCCACCACCGTTCACGACTCCGATCGGGAGCCCCCGATGCCCAACGCCCTGCCCGCGCCCGCCCAGGCGCCGCCCGGCCCCGCCGTCCCGGCCGCCCGGCACCGCCCGCGCGCCCTGCTCGCGATGCACCGCGACCTGGCCGCGAAGCTGATCGACGACACCGCGATGGCCGCGCTGATCGCGGCCGCCGACCTCGACCCGGCGCTGGTCGTCGACGACTTCACCGCCCCCGGTGCCGCCGCCGCCCTCGCCGAGGCCGAGGTGATCGTCTCCAGCTGGGGCTGCCCGCCGCTGGACGAGGCCGTGCTCGCCGCCGCGCCCCGGCTGCGCGCCGTGGTCCACGCGGCCGGGTCGGTCAAGCACCACATCACCGACGCCTGCTGGCGGCGCGGCATCCAGGTCACCTCCGCCGCCTGGGCCAACGCCCTGCCGGTCGCCGAGTACACCCTCGCCGCGATCCTGTTCGCCAACAAGCCGGTGCTCCGGCTGGCCGCCGACTACCGCGAGCGCCGCGCCCCGCACGACTGGCAGGCCGCCTACGCGCGCACCGGCAACTACCGGCGCACCGTCGGCATCGTCGGCGCCTCCCGGATCGGACGCCGGGTCCTGGAGCTGCTCCGGCCGCACGACTTCGAGGTCCTGCTGCACGACCCGTACGTGGACGCCGCCGGCGCCGCCGAGCTCGGCGCCCGCAGCGTGGAGCTCGACGAGCTCTGCGCGCTGAGCGACGTGGTGAGCGTGCACGCGCCCGAACTCCCGGCCACCCAACACCTGATGGACGCCCGCCGGCTCGCCCTGATGCCCGACGGCGCCACCCTGGTGAACACCTCGCGCGGCTCGCTGATCGACCAGGACGCGCTCCTCGCCGAGCTGCGCACCGGCCGGCTGAACGCGGTGCTCGACGTCACCACCCCCGAGGTGCTGCCCGCCGACTCCCCGCTGTACGAGCTGCCGAACGTCCTGCTCACCCCGCACGTGGCGGGCTCGCTCGGCACCGAGCTGCACCGGATGGCCCAGGCCGCCGCGGACGAACTCGCCCGCTACGCCGCCGGGTTGCCGTTCGCCCACCCGGTGCTGGCCGACCAGATCGACCGGACGGCCTGACGCCGGGTCAGCGGGCCACCCGGAAGCCGATGTTGCCGCTGGAGCTGTCCGGGGTGTTGGAGCTGCGGGCGCCCAGCCGGTAGCGGTTGCAGTACGAGGCGTGGCACATGTGGGAGCCGCCGCGCATCACCCGCGAGGCGCCGTCCGGCGGTCCGGCCGGGTCGGTCCGCGGCCCGGTCAGGTGGAAGTCGGCGCTGAACCGGTCGGCGCACCACTCCCAGACGTTGCCGACCGGGTTGTACAGCCCGAAGCCGTTCGGCCGGTAGGAGCGCACCGGCGCGGTGCCGCGGTGCCGGCCGGTCTGCACGGTCGGGAAGACGCCCTGCCAGATGTTCAGCAACTCCCGCCCTCCCGGCGCCAGTTCGTCGCCCCAGGGGTAGCGCTGCTGCTCCCGGCCGCCGCGCGCGGCGTACTCCCACTCGGCCTCGGTGGGCAGCCGGGTGCCCGACCAGGCGCAGTACGCCTGCGCGTCGTGCCAGGAGACGTGCACCACCGGGTGCTGCTGGCGGGCGGCGAAGTCGGACCCCGGCCCCTCCGGCGCCCGCCAGCTGGCCCCCGCCACCGCCCGCCACCACGGGGTGGCGGCCACCGGCGGGGAGACGGCGCGCAGCCGGTCGGTCAGGAACCCCTCGAAGACGAAGCTGGACCCGAAGCGCTCCGCCTCCGTCAGGTACCCGGTCTCCCGGGCGAAGGACGCGAACTCGGCGTTGCTGACCGCGGTCGGCGCGATCGCGAAGCCGGAGACCGTCACCGGCCGGACCGGCCCCTCCCCGTCCGCCGCGATGCCGTCCGGGTCCTCGGCGCCCATCAGGAACGTGCCGCCGGGCAGCGCGATCAGCTGCCGTGCGGCGCGCAGCGCCGCCGCCGAGGGCGGGGCGGCGACGGGCAGCGGCAGCCCGAGCTCGACGGGTTCACGTCCGGGGGTGCAGCAGGACAGCATCGCGGGGGCCTTTCGGGCGGGGTCGGTCAGGAGGTCCGGTCGGCGGCCAGCTGCGCGGCCAGCGCCGGGATGCCGAGCGCCTGCTCGTCCGCCGAACTGGCCTGGTACAGCTTGTTGGTGAGCTGGTACGGGTCGGCCACCAGGTCGTAGTACTCGCGGAAGGCCACCGCCCCGGTGCCGGCCGGCCGGCCGTCGGCGTCGGTGTGGAGCTTGTAGTACTCGGTGTACTGCTCGGTCCTGCTCAGGTACGAGGACCAGGTGTGCGGGCTCTTCGCCTGGTGCACGCCCTGCTCCCACCACTCCACCAGCAGGTGGTCGCGGCTGTAGGAGCCGAGCAGCGAGTGGCCGTCCAGCGACCAGTTCGGGGTGATCCCGGCGGCCTGCAGGACGGTCGGCGCGATGTCGATGTTGGCGACGATCCGGTTGTCGGTGGTGCCGGAGCCGAGCCCGCCGGCCGGCCAGGAGAGGTAGAACGGCACCTCCACCGACGGCAGGTAGGGCACCGACTTCTTCAGCCAGCCGTGGTCGGCCCAGGTGTAGCCGTTGTCGCCCAGGTAGATCACCAGGGTGTTGTCCAACTGGCCGAGCGCGGCCAGCTTGTCGTGGAACGCCTGCACCGCGTCGTCCACCGACAGCAGGGCGCGCAGCTGACGGGTGCGCAGCGCCTGCGCGTCGGCCAGGGTGGCGCCGGCGGTCTGGATCCACTCGGGCTTGTCGCTGCGGTCCGCCTCGGGCACCGAGGGCCGCCCGTTCCAGGCCGGGACGGCCGTGTTGGCGTACTTCGGCTCCGGGGTGTTGGGCTCGTGCGAGGCCTTCGGCGCGACGAACGCGAACCAGGGCCGACTGTCGGTCGCGGCCTTGTCCAGGAAGGCCAGGGTGCGGTTCCTGATGACCGTGGTGGAGTACCCGGCGATGGTGTGGACGGTGCCGTTGTCGTTGTACGTCCCGTCGTTGTAGACGACCGGGTCCTCCAGCAGCCACTCCTCGAAGTGCGGCGGATTGTCGGCCACGTTCCAGGCGTTGAGGTACTTGCCGAACAGGCCGGTGCGGTAGCCCGCCTGCTTCAACGCCCGCTGCAGGGTGGCGCTCTGGTCGAGGTTGTACGGGTGGCCGTTGTCCAGCACGCCGTGGTTGTGCGCGTAGCGTCCGCTGAAGATCGAGGACCGGGACGGCGCGCACAGCGGGGTGGTGACGTGCCCGTCGGTGAAACGGACGCCGTTCCCGGTCAGCCAGGCGACGGTGTTGGGCGTGGCCCACTCGGTGTGCTTGGGCTGGTCGTCGGTCAGGATCACCAGGATGTTCGGGCGGGTCGCGGCCGCGGCGGCGGGCGCCGCGGCGATCGAGGCCGCCGCGGGGACGGCGGTGGCGGCCGCCACGGCGGCGGCGCCGGCCAGGAATCCCCGGCGGCCGAGCTGCGGTTCGTCGTTCCGGCTCATGTGGGCCCTTTCACGGAAAGAGGATGTGAATTCGGGAAACGCGGAACACTTCTCGGCGGGGGAATTCACCGCCATGGCAGGGACCTTAGGGGCGCCGGTCGAACCGGGTGAAGCGGTCGCCGCCAATCAACGCACGGATTTCATGCCGCTGTTGCAATGTTGCGCTGTCCACAGAATGGAACGCCCGCGCACGGTGCGCGGACGTCAGGGCAGGATCGCCGGAGCCCCCACGCCCACCTGGAAGGACGCCCCCCGTGACCGTCGTCGAGGTCCCCGGTTCCAAGTCGGTCACCGCCCGCGCGCTGTTCCTCGCCGCGGCCGCCGAGGGCACCACCACCCTGCTGCGACCGCTCGCCTCGGACGACACCGAGGGCTTCGCCGAGGGCCTGCTGAAGCTCGGGTACCGGGTCGAGCGCGAGGAGCGCGAGTGGCGGATCGAGGGCCGCCCGCAGGGACCGGCCGGCGACGCCGAGGTGTACTGCCGGGACGGCGCCACCACCGCCCGCTTCCTGCCGGTGCTCGCCGCCGCCGGCCGGGGCAGCTACCGCTTCGACGCCTCCGCGCAGATGCGCCGCCGCCCGCTCGGCCCGCTCACCGCCGCCCTGCGCGACCTCGGCGTGCGCCTGCACCACGAGGAGCAGGAGGGCCACCACCCGCTGCGGATCGACGCCGACGGTGTCGCCGGCGGCGAGGTCACCCTGGACGCCGGCCTGTCCTCCCAGTACCTGACCGCGCTGCTGCTGCTCGGCCCGCTCACCCGCGACGGCCTGCGGATCACCGTCACCGACCTGGTCTCCGCGCCGTACGTGGAGATCACCCTGGCGATGATGCGCAGCTTCGGCGCCACCGTGGAGCGCGACGGCAACGTCTTCACCGTCCCGGCCGGCGGCTACCGGGCCGCCGCGTACCCGGTCGAGCCGGACGCCTCCACCGCCTCCTACTTCTTCGCCGCGGCCGCCGTCACCGGCCGCGAGGTCACCGTGCCCGGTCTCGGGCGGGGCGCGCTCCAGGGCGACCTGCGCTTCGTCGAGGTGCTGGACCGGCTCGGCGCCCGGGTTTCGGTGGAGGCCGACCGGGTCACCGTCGCAGGACCGGCGGGCGGGATGCTCTCCGGCGGCACCGTCAACATGCGCGACATCTCCGACACCATGCCGACGCTCGCCGCGATCGCCCCGTTCGCGGCCGGGCCGATCCGGATCGTCGACGTCTACAACACCCGGATCAAGGAGTGCGACCGGCTCGACGCCTGCGCGCAGAACCTGCGCCGGCTCGGCGTCGACGTCGCCACCGGCCGCGACTGGATCGAGATCCGCCCCGGCAACCCGGCCCCCGCCGAGATCGCCACCCACGGCGACCACCGCATCGTGATGTCCTTCGCGGTCACCGGCCTGCGCACGCCCGGCATCACCTTCGACGACCCGGGCTGCGTCCGCAAGACCTTCCCCGACTTCCACCAGGCCTTCGCCGCCTGGGCCGCGACCGAGGACTAGGCGGCGGCTTCCGGGGCGGACCCGGCGGCTTCCGGGGCGGGCCCGGAGACCGGGCGGGTGCGGGTGAAGAGGCGGGTGCCGAGCCGGTCCAGGCCGACCACGGCGGCGGCCAGCAGGACGAACTCCACCGTCAGTTGGCCGATCTGCCCGGCCACCCAGCCGTAGCCGTGCTCGGTCGGGTCGAGGAAGAAGTACGGGTACTTCAGCGGGAAGCCCGGGAAGAGGATCGCCCGGGCCTCGGTGACGACCGCGTACCCCAGCGGGAAGGCCAGCCACAGCGGCAGGTCGCGCCAGCGCGAGGCGTTGCGCGGCTTCAGCACCAGCCAGTCGGCCAGCACCAGCAGCGGCGTGGTGTAGTGCAGGAAGAAGCTCGACCAGTTCTGCAGCCGCTCCGGGCCGGAGACCAGGCCCGGCAGCGGGTTCTCCCCGTGGTTGAGCAGGACGTGCGCGACGATCCCGGTGATCGTGATGTACAGCACCGCCGCCCCGCGCAGCCGCGGCGCGGGCGCGTCCGCGGTCGAGCGCTTCACCGTCCAGTACGCGGCGCCGAGGAAGTAGCCGAGCACGACGACGTTGCTCTGGATGGTGAAGTAGACGAGCGAGCTGTTGCTCAGGACCAGTCCGAGGAAGGCCGAGAGCGCGATGGCCAGCCGCCACCACAGTGCGGGACGGGTCCAGACGTTCATGCGCCGCACTCTACCCACCGGTAGCCAACCGCCGGAAGCACCTGCCGGTCACCCGGAGGTCACCCGGAGTCCATCACGGCCGCACGAAACCCGAGCGGTACGCGACGATCACCGCCTGGGTGCGGTCGCGGGCGCCGAGCTTCGCCAGCACCGAGGCGACGTGCGACTTCACCGTCTGCGCGCCGATCAGCAGCCGCTCGGCGATCTCCAGGTTGCTGAAGCCCGCCGCCATCAGCCGCAGCACCTCCCGCTCGCGCTCGGTGAGCCGGGCGATCCGGCGGGCCGTCTCGGTGTCCCCGTCCGCCGGGCTCCCGTCCGCCGCACCGGGGTCCGCCACGCTGCTGCGCACCGCGGGCGGGAAGAGCAGCGACTCGCCGTGCGCCGCCAGCCGGACCGCGTGCACCATCTCCTCCGGGCGGGCCCGCTTCAGCAGGAAGCCCGCCGCGCCCGCGCGCAGCGCCCGGTGGACGTGGTCGTCGTGCTCGAAGGTGGTCACCACCAGGATCCGCGGCGGCGGGTCGAGCGCGGCCACCAGCTGCTCGGTCGCCCGGATCCCGTCGACCCGGGGCATCCGGACGTCCATCAGCACCACGTCGGGCCGCAACTCCCTTACCAGCGGCACCACTTCGTCCCCGCTCGCGGCCTCGCCGACCACGGTCAGGTCCGGCTCCGCCTCCAGCACCACCCGCAGGCCGGTGCGCACCAGCCGCTCGTCGTCCGCCACGACGATCCGGATCATGCGGCGCCCCCGGTCGGCAGGACCGCCGCGAGCCGCCAGCCGGTGCCGTCGGCGTCCGGGCCGGCGGTGAACTCCCCGCGCAGCGCCGCCGCCCGCTCCGCCAGCCCGCGCAGCCCCCGGCCCCCGCCGGGTCGGCTGGGCCGGCCGGTGCCCAGGGGGTTGGTCAGCTCCAACTCCAGCCTCTCTCCCCGGCGTTCGATCCGCAGCTCGGCCTCGCCGGCTCCCGCGTGCCGCAGCACGTTGCTCAGCCCCTCCTGCACGATCCGGTAGGCCTCGCGGGAGAGCTCCGGCGCCAGCGCGTCCAGGCCGGGGCCGGTCCGGGCCCGTACCCGCAGGCCGGCCAGGCCGACCTGCCGCAGCAGCAGCTCCAGCCCGCCCCCGCCGAGCACCGGGCCGACCCCGCCCCCGTCCTGCTCCTCGCGCAACAGGCCGAGCACGGCGTCGAGTTCACCGACCGCGTCGCGTGCGGTCCGTTCGATCGCGGCCAGCGCCTCGGCGGCGAAGGCCGGATCGCGTTCCAGCACCCGGCCCGCCGCCGCGGCCTGGATCGCCACCGCGCTCAGCGCGTGCCCGATGGAGTCGTGCAACTCGCCGGCCAGCCGGTTGCGTTGGGCGAGCACCAGGGTGCGCCGTTCGGCCTCGGCGATCCGCTCGGCGGGCGTCGGCCCGAGCAGTGGCGGAGCGCAGCGGGCCAGCAGCGCGCCGGCCCCGGCGCTGGTCAGCACCACCAGGGCGGTGAGCGCCGCCGCGAGCAGTGCGGGTGCGGGCGGATGCGGTCCGAACCACAGCCGCAGGCGCTCGTCGTCGGGGCGGACCAGCAGGACCACCACCGCGGGCGGGACGGCCAGCGACATGCCCGCCACCACCCCGCCCAGGCCCAGGTGCAGGACGAACCAGAGCGCGGTCCGCCGGCGGGCCGCCCAGCAGCGGTCCACCACCGTGGCGAGCTCCCCGCCCGCGCCCGCGCACAGCGCCCGGGCCGCCGCCGACTCCAGCACCCGCACCACCGGCACCAGCGCGGTGACCGCGGCGGCCGGCAGCGCCAGCGGCAGGGCGGCGAGGTCGAGCAGCACCGCGCGCCGCGGCCCGTCGCCCGGGACCAGCGGGGTGAGCACCACCACGGCGAGCATCCAGTACGGCATCAGCAGCGCGCCGCCGAGCACCAGGTGCACCCACCGCAGGGCGGCCCGCCGTCCGATCAGTGCGCTCATCGCGCTGACTCTACGTCAGCCGCCGCGGATGCACGTTCGACCAGGGCCAGGGCGCCGACCACCAGCAGCAGCAGCCCCGCGGCGACCTGTGCCGCCCCGGCCAGCAGGGCCGCGGCGGGCAGGGCGTGGGCGGCGTCGCCGGCGCCGCCGAGGACCGTGGCGAGGAAGGTCCAGCCGCCCCAGCAGAACAGCCCGCCGCCCGCGGTCCACACGGCCACCAGCAGCGGAACCACCCGCCCGCCCGGCCGCAGCCGGAACACCAGTGTCAGGTGCGAGCCCGCCGCGCCCACGGCGGCCAGCGCCAGTACGCCCGACATGATCCGCCCGCCCCGGCCGAGGTCCGCCGCCACCGTCGCGGACAGCGCCAGGTCGGAGCCGCCCAGCCAGGCGAGGTGCAGCGCCAGCGCGGGCAGCACCAGGACGGCACCGGCCGCGGCCAGGGTCCGCTGCAGCGGCAGGGTCGCCGTCCCCGGCATCCCGCCGACCCGCCCGCCGAGCAGGGCCGCCCAGCGCTCCCGCCCGTACAGCGCGAACCCGGCCGTCAACGCGACCGCCTGCACCGCGAACCCGCCGTAGACCAGCAGGTACACCCAGGGGGCCAGCCAGTCCGCGCCCGGCCGGGCGGGTTCGGCACCCAGCATTGCGGCCGCGCCGATGTTCAGGACCAGTGCGACCATCAGCGGACCGAGCAGGCCGGTCGCCACCCACATCGGGAACGCCACCAGCCCGCCCGGCAGTCGCCGCCCCCACGGCCGGACGAAGGCCAGGGCCAGCGCCACCGCCGTCGCGTCCAGGCCGAAGGTCAGCAGGTTCAGCCACCACAGCGCGGTGGCCCCGGTGGGTGTGGAGTCCGTGATGCCGACCGTGCTCCCGCTCAGCCAGAGCAGCTTCAGGGTCAGGTACGGCGCGGTGGCCGCGATCGCGGCCGCGCACAGGCCGCGCCGCAGCGGGCCGGAAGGGGTGAGGTCCATGCGGACGACTCTCCCGCCGCGCCCCGGGCCGGCACGTCCCCCCTGGTCGGGATCCGCCTCCCCCGCACGGGGGAGCCCCCGCGCCCCGGACTCGTCCTCATCGGGGCCGGACGCCCACCAGGCGGACCAGGAACCGGTCGACCTGCTCGGCCAGCGGCGGCCAGCCGCGGTCCGGTTCGTTCACCCGCATCGACACCGCCCCGTGCACGGCGGCCCGCAGGTCGAGCGCCACCGCGGCCGGGTCGTCCTCGGGTGCCAGCCCGGCCTCCATGCAGCGGCGGACGGCCGCCTCGGTGCTGCGCGCCAGCACCTCCTTGAAGTGCAGGTCGGCGCGGCGGTTCAGGGTCGACTCGTGCAGCACCTTGTACAGGCCGGGGTGCTCGTGCGCCCATGCGCCCAGGACCAGGGTGCGGGCCCGCAGGCCCGCCGCCGGGTCGTCCGCCCGCTCCTCCGCCTGCCGCACGGCCAGGGCGAGGTCCTGGTGGCAGCGTTCGAGTGCGGCCAGCACCAGGGCGTCGCGGTCCGGGAAGTGCAGGTAGACGGAGGTGGCGGCCACGCCGATCGCGCGGGCGACGGCACGCAGCGACAGCGGCTGGTCGTCGCCCAGTTCGTCCAGCTGCCGGAGGGTCTCGGCGATCACCTCCTCGCGGAGGCGCTCGCCCTGCCCGCGCGGGTTGCGGCCGCGCGGCCTGCGTTCGGAAGGTGACTCGGCATCCACGGGACGTGATTGTATCCGGGCAGCCGTTGCCCTACAGTCGTAGCGCTACAGCTGTTCACATAAGGGGGAGTCATGTCGGGCACCGAGCTCGAAGCCAACAAGCGGACCGTCCTCGCCTTCTACCGGGCGGCCATCGACGAGAAGGACGCCGACGCGGCGGTCGGCCTGCTCGGCGACCGCTACACCCAGCACAATCCACGGATCGCCGACGGCGTCGACGGCTTCCGCGACTTCGTCGCCACCCTGCGCCGCGACTTCCCGCTCCTGCGCGCGGACGTCAAGCGGCTCGTCGCCGAGGGCGACCACGTCGTTGCCCACGTGCACGGAATCCGCGTCCCCGGTGGCCCCGGTACGGCCATCGTCGACATCTTCCGTTTCGAGAACGGGCGCATCGTCGAGCACTGGGACGTCATGCAGCAGGTCCCCGCGGAGTCGCTGAACCCGCACGGGATGTTCTGACGCGGGGCGCCCCGGTCGGCGGGCTGCTCAGAAGATCAGGCGGGGCTGTTCGTGGGTGTGGGACTCGATGCCGGTGGCGGCCTGGTCGACCAGGGCGTGGGCGAGCTGGGAGCAGGCGCGGGCGGCGGCCAGCTCCTCGCCGATGACGGAGTCGGGGCTGTCGTCGGGGCTGCGGCGGGCGGTCCCGGTGCCCTGCACGCCGGGGGCGCTGAAGCCGCTGAGTGAAGCGGTGCAGGTGGTGCGGGTGTCGTCCTCTTCGAAGTTCAGGTCGACGATCCAGTGGTTGTGCATCACGGGCCACCTTCCTCGCGCGAAGCGTCGTCAGCCCCAGAATCCGCCCGCCGGAGGCGCATCGCAAGGCCGGGGCGACCGGCCGCCCCAGGGCCTTGTTACCGGCCGGTCACTTCTCTATCATCGCCACTGTGACAGCTTCACTGTCAAAGACGGAGGACAGGGCGATGGGGCCGCTGGCCGGAGTGCGCGTACTGGAACTCGCCGGGATCGGCCCCGGGCCGTTCGCCGCCATGCTGCTCGCCGACCTGGGCGCGGACGTGGTCCGGGTCGACCGCCCCGGGCCGCCCGCGATCGGGCCGGACCCGGCGTTCGACCTCACCAACCGCAACAAGCGCTCGGTGCAGGTCGACCTGAAGTCGCCGGACGGGCCGGGCCTGGTGCTGGGCCTGGCGGCGCGGGCCGACCTGCTGATCGAGGGCTACCGGCCGGGCGTCGCGGAGCGCCTGGGCGTCGGCCCCGAGGCCTGCCTGGCCCGCAACCCGGCGCTGGTGTACGGCCGGATGACCGGCTGGGGCCAGGACGGCCCGCTCGCCGCCCGGGCCGGCCACGACATCGGCTACCTGGCGACGTCCGGCATCCTCGGCCTGATCGGCCCGGCCGACGGGCCGCCGGCGATCCCGGCGAACCTGCTCGGCGACTACGCCGGCGGCTCGCTGTACCTGGTGGTCGGGCTGCTCGCCGGCCTGCAGCACGCCCGGCGGACCGGCGAGGGCCAGGTGGTGGACGCCGCGATCGTGGACGGCGCGGCGCACCTCGGCGCGATCCTGTGGGGCCTGCTGGGCGCGGGCCAGTGGCAGGACCGGCGCGGCGTGAACCTGCTGGACGGCGGCGCCCCGTTCTACGACACCTACCGGGCGGCGGACGGCGGCCACCTGGCCGTCGGCGCGCTGGAGCCGCAGTTCTGGGCCGAGTTCGCCGCGCTGCTGGAGCTCGGCGAGGACGCGCCCGGGCAGTGGGACACGGAGCGCTGGCCCGAGCTGCGGGCCCGGATCGCGGACCGCTTCGCGAGCCGGACGCAGGCCGAGTGGACGGCCGTGTTCGAGGGCTCGGACGCCTGCGTGGCACCGGTCCTGACGCTCCGGCAGGCCGCCGCCCACCCGCACCTGGCGGCCCGCGGCACCTACACCGACCACGAGGGCCTCACCCAACCCGCCCCGGCCCCGCGCTTCTCCGCCACCCCGACCGCGCTGCGCCGCCCGCCGGCGAAGCCGGGCGAGCACACGGCCGAGGTGTTCGCGGACTGGGCCGTCGAAGCGCCGTGACCTCCCCCCGCGGGACCGACGAAAGGCAATCGCTGTGCAACGCGAGCTGTACGAGCCGGAGCACGAGGCGTTCCGGGAGACCGTGAAGGCGTTCCTGGCGAAGGAGGTGCTGCCGCACCACGACCGCTGGGAGAAGGAGGGCATCGTCGACCGGGAGGCGTGGCTGGCGGCCGGCCGGGCGGGGCTGCTGGGCACCGCCGTCCCCGAGGAGTTCGGCGGCGGCGGGGTGCCGGACTTCCGGTACGCGTCGGTGCTGGCCGAGGAGTTCGTCCGGGCGGGCGCCAGCGGCCTGGCGATCGGCCTGCACAACGACATCATCGGCCCGTACCTGACCTCGCTCGGCACCGAGGAGCAGAAGCGGCGCTGGCTGCCGGGGTTCTGCTCGGGCGAGCTGATCACGGCGATCGCGATGACCGAGCCGGGCGCCGGCTCCGACCTGCAGGGCATCCGGACGACCGCCACCGACGCGGGCGACCACTACCTGCTCAACGGCTCGAAGACCTTCATCTCCAACGGCATCCTGGCCGACCTGGTGGTGGTCGTCGCCCGGACCACCCCCGAGGGCGGCGCGCACGGCCTGAGCCTGCTGGTGGTGGAGCGCGGCATGGCGGGCTTCGAGCGCGGCCGCAACCTGGACAAGATCGGCCAGAAGGCGCAGGACACCGCCGAGCTGTTCTTCCACGACGTGCGCGTCCCCAAGGAGAACCTGCTCGGCGAGGAGAACGGCGCCTTCTACGCCCTGATGCGCAACCTCGCCCAGGAGCGCCTGGCCATCGCGGTGGCCGCGATCGCGGGCGCCGAGCACCTGCTGGAGCTGACCACGGAGTACGTGAAGCAGCGCACCGCCTTCGGCAAGCCGCTCGCCAAGCTGCAGCACGTACGCTTCGAGATCGCCGAGCTGGCGACCGAGTGCGCGGTCACCCGCACCTTCGTGGACCGCTGCGTCACCGAGCACAACCGCTACGCCCTCACCCCCGTGGACGCCTCGATGGCGAAGTGGTGGGCGACCGAGCTGCAGAAGCGCGCCGCCGACCGCTGCCTGCAGCTGCACGGCGGGTACGGCTACATGAGCGAATATCCGGTCGCCAAGGCCTTCACCGACGGCCGGATCCAGACCATCTACGGCGGCACCACCGAGATCATGAAAGAGATCGTCGGCCGCTCCCTCCTCGGCTGACCGACCAACCCCGGGCCAACCCCGAAAGGTATGCACCCCATGACGACCGAAGCGTACGTCTACGACGCGATCCGCACCCCACGCGGTCGCGGCAAGGCCAGCGGCTCGCTGCACGGGACCAAGCCGATCGACCTGGTGGTCGGCCTGATCCACGAGATCCGGCGCCGCTTCCCGTCCCTGGACCCGGCGGCGATCGACGACATCGTGCTCGGTGTGGTCTCGCCGATCGGCGACCAGGGCTCGGACATCGCCCGGGTGGCGGCGATCGCCGCCGGGCTGCCGGACAGCGTGGCCGGCGTGCAGGAGAACCGCTTCTGCGCCTCGGGCCTGGAGGCGGTCAACCTGGCCGCGGCGAAGGTCCGTTCGGGCTGGGAGGACCTGATCCTGGCCGGCGGCGTGGAGTCGATGTCCCGGGTCCGGATGGGCTCGGACGGCGGCGCCTGGTTCGCCGACCCGATGACCGCGTACGAGACCGGCTTCATCCCGCAGGGCGTCGGCGCCGACCTGATCGCCACCATCGAGGGCTTCGGCCGGACCGACGTGGACGCCTTCGCCGCCGAGTCGCAGGCGCGCGCCGCCAAGGCCCAGGCGGACGGCCTGTTCGACCGCTCGGTGGTGCCGGTGCGCGACCGCAGCGGCCTGGTGGTGCTGGAGCGCGACGAGTTCATCCGCCCGGGCACCACGGTGGAGACGCTGGCCGGCCTCAAGCCCTCCTTCGCGGGGATCGGCGAGGCCGGCGGCTTCGACGCGGTGGCGCTGCAGAAGTACCACTGGGTGGAGTCGATCGACCACGTCCACCACGCGGGCAACTCCTCCGGCATCGTGGACGGCGCGGCGCTGGTCGCGATCGGCTCGAAGGAGATCGGCGAGCGGTACGGGCTGACCCCGCGCGCCCGGATCGTCTCGGCGGCGGTCTCCGGCTCCGAGCCGACCATCATGCTGACCGGCCCGGCGCCGGCCACCCGCAAGGCGCTCGCCAAGGCGGGCCTGACTGCCGCCGACATCGACCTGGTCGAGATCAACGAGGCGTTCGCCGCGGTCGCCCTGCGCTTCGTCCGCGAGATGGGCTTCCGCGCCGACCAGGTGAACGTCAACGGCGGCGCGATCGCGCTCGGCCACCCGCTGGGCGCGACCGGCGCGATGCTGATCGGCACCCTGATCGACGAGCTGGAGCGCCGCGACCTGCGCTACGGCCTGGCCACCCTCTGCGTGGGCGGCGGCATGGGCATCGCCACCGTCATCGAGCGCATCTGAGACCCGGGAGACCTACCACCATGACCGACGTGACCGACGCAGCCGCCATCCGCTGGGAGCAGGACCAGGACGGTGTGGTCACCCTCGTCCTCGACGACCCGGCCCAGTCCGCGAACACCATGAACGCCGCCTTCACCGACGCCCTGGAGGCGACGGTCGAGCGGCTGAAGGCCACCGAGAACCTGCGCGGCGTGATCATCACCTCCGCGAAGAAGACCTTCTTCGCCGGCGGCGACCTGAAGCTGATCTCCGCCGCCCGCCCCGAGGACGCCGAGCAGGTGTTCGCCAACTCGATGCGGATCAAGCGCGCGCTGCGCACCCTGGAGACCCTCGGCCGGCCGGTGGTCGCCGCGATCAACGGCGCCGCGCTCGGCGGCGGCCTGGAGATCGCCCTGGCCTGCCACCACCGGGTCGCGCTGGACGCCCCCGGCTCGAAGATCGGCCTGCCCGAGGTCACCCTCGGCCTGCTGCCCGGCGGCGGCGGCGTGGTCCGCACGGTGCGCCTGATGGGCATCACCGACGCCCTGCTCAAGGTGCTGCTCCAGGGCCGCCAGTACCGCCCCGCGCAGGCGCTGGAGAACGGCCTGGTGCACGAGCTGGCCGCCGACCGCGAGGAGATGCTGGCCAAGGCCCGCGCCTTCGTGGACGCCAACCCGGAGGCCGTCCAGCCCTGGGACGTCAAGGGGTACAAGATCCCCGGCGGCACCCCCTCGTCGCCCGCGTTCGCCGCCAACCTGCCCGCCTTCCCGGCGAACCTGCGCAAGCAGCTGGCCGGCGCGCCGTACCCGGCGCCGCGGAACATCCTGGCGGCGGCGGTCGAGTCCACCCAGGTGGACGTCGACACCGCGATGGTGATCGAGGCCCGCTACTTCACCGAGCTCGCCTGCGGCCAGACCTCGAAGAACATGATCCAGGCCTTCTTCTTCGACATGCAGGCGGTCAACTCCGGCGCCGGCCGCCCGAAGGACGTCCCGGCCCGGACGGTGCAGAAGGTCGCCGTGCTCGGCGCCGGCATGATGGGCGCGGGCATCGCGTACTCCTGCGCCAAGGCCGGCATCCAGGTGTTCCTCAAGGACGTCACGCCGGAGGCCGCCGAGCGCGGCAAGGCCTACTCGGCCGGCCTGCTGGACAAGCTGGTGGCCCGCGGCCGGATGACCCCGGAGGCCCGCGAGGAGTTCCTGGCCCGGATCACCCCGACCGCCGAGGCCGCCGACCTGGCGGGCTGCGACGCGGTGATCGAGGCGGTGTTCGAGAACCCCGAGCTGAAGCACAAGGTGTTCCAGGAGGTCCAGGGCGTGATCGCCCCGGACGCGCTGCTCTGCTCCAACACCTCCACGCTGCCGATCGGCCTGCTGGCGGAGGGCGTCGACCGCCCGGCCGACTTCATCGGCCTGCACTTCTTCTCGCCGGTCGACAAGATGCCGCTGGTCGAGATCATCGTCGGCCCGCAGACCGGCCGGGAGGCGCAGGCCCGCGCCTTCGACCTGGTCCGGCAGATCGCCAAGACGCCGATCGTGGTGAACGACTCCCGGGGCTTCTTCACCTCCCGGGTGATCGGCCAGTTCATCAACGAGGGCGTGGCGATGATCGGCGAGGGCCTCGACCCGGTCTCGGTCGAGCAGGCGGCCGCCCAGGCCGGCTACCCGGCCAAGGTGCTCTCGCTGCTGGACGAGCTGACCCTGACCCTGCCGCGCAAGATCCGCAACGAGTCGAAGCTCGCCGTCGAGGCGGCCGGCGGCACCTGGCACACCCACCCCGGCGAGGTGGTGATGGACCGGATGCTGGACGAGTTCGACCGCCCCGGCCGCAGCGGCGGCGCCGGCTTCTACGAGTACCAGGACGGCCGCCGCACCCGGCTCTGGCCGGGCCTGCGCGAGCACTTCGCGGTGCCCGGCAAGGAGATCCCGTTCGAGGACATGAAGGAGCGGATGCTCTTCGCCGAGGCGCTGGACTCCGTCCGCTGCCTGGACGAGAACGTCCTCACCTCGGTCGCCGACGCCAACGTCGGCTCCGTCCTCGGCATCGGCTTCCCGGCCTGGACCGGCGGCGTGCTCCAGTACATCAACGGCTACGACAGCGGGCTGCCGGGCTTCGTCGCCCGGGCCCGGGAGCTGGCGGCCGCGTACGGCGAGCGCTTCGAGCCGCCGGCGACGCTGGTGCGGATGGCCGAGGAGGGCGCGACCTTCCGCGACTGACGCCCGGAGCGGGCCGCCCGGTCACTCCGGCCGGGCGGCCAGCTCCTCGGCGAGCGAGCGCTGGAAGGCGGTCACCAGGGCCTGCACCACCATCGGCTGGATCCGGTCGGTGAGCGCCTTCATCCGCTCCAGCTCCTCCGGCGCGGGGGAGCTCTCCCGGTACGGCTTCCACACCGTCTCGCGGAACAGCCGGTGCAGGTCGTGCGCGGTGGCCTGGCTGTGCAGCCGCACCACCGCGCGGGCCGCGACCAGGGTCTCCAGCGGGATCGGCACGTCCAGCACCTGGACGCCGAGCGGCAGCAGCCCGGGCTCGATCTTGAAGACGTCCGGGTCGGCGGTGCGGTGCAGCGCACCCATCGCGGCCAGGTTGTCCAGGTCGGCGTCGGACAGCGTGCGCCCGGTGCGGCGCTCCAGCTGCTCCCGGGTGGCCTCCTCGGCGCTCTCCGGGGTCCAGGAGGCCACCAGGGCGCGGTGGATCGCCAGGTCGAGGGAGTTGATGTCGGCCGGGAGCTGGGCCAGGTAGCGCTCGATCGCGGCGAGCGTGAGGCCCTGGCGCTGCAGCTCCTCGATCAGCTCCAGCCGGCCCAGGTGCTCGGGGCCGTAGAGGCCGACCCGGCGCGGGCCGAGCTCGGGCGGGGGCAGCAGGCCCTTGGTGGCGTAGAAGCGCAGCGTCCGCACGGTCACCCCGGCCCGGGCGGCCAGTTCGTCGACGGTCAGCCGGGTCGGCGCCTCGTTCAAATGCCCAACTCCCCGTGCCCGAACGCCCGAACCTTGGTGCAGCAGTCTTGCTGTGACAGCGTCAGTGTGACACCGTCGCAGTGCGGCAGTCCACTCCCAGACCGGCCGTCCCGGACCGGGGAGAGCGCCCGGGACGGCCGCCTGGGCGGCGGGGTCAGAGCGGCAGCAGTTCCGCGTGGTGCCGCCGGGTCACCTCGGGGTGGGCGCGCAGGTAGCCCTTGAGCTCGTTGCGGCCGAACTCGGCGTACAGCGGGTTGGCCGGGTCGGCGGTGGCGCCGGGCGCGTGGTGGGCGTGCGGGAATTCCAGCGGCTCGATGTGCGCGTCCAGGCGCGGGTTGTAGAAGAACGGCACCGAGAAGCGCTCGCGGGCCCCGGGCGGGCTGATCACCCGGTGGCTGGTGGCCTTCAGGTAGCCGTCGGTGGCGACCTCCAACAGCTCGCCCAGGTTGACCACGAAGGCGCCCTCCATCGGCGGCACGTCCAGGAACGAGCCGTCCGGGCGGGCCACCTGCAGGCCGCCCACGGTGTCCTGCAGCAGCAGGGTGATGAAGCCGTAGTCCTTGTGGGTGCCCACGCCCTGCCCGGCGCCGTCCGGTGCGGTGCCCGGGTAGCGGACCAGCTTCAGCCGCAGGTGCGGGTGCCCGGCGAAGGCCTCGTCGTAGAAGTCCGGGTCGGCGCCGATCGAGGCCAGCAGCTCGTGCAGCAGCCGGTCGGCGACCGCGCTCAGCCGGTCGATCCAGTTCAGTGCGGCGGCGCGCAGCTCGGGCAGCGCCGCGGGCCACTGGTTGGGGCCCTCCAGCCACCAGTACGGGGGCTCGCCGGGGCCGGGGACGTGCGGCGGCCGCTCGGCGCCGATGTCCAGCTGGTCGCGCCAGTCCTGGCTGCCGCCGGTGCGCTCGTCGCCGGTCCTGGTGTAGCCGCGGAAGTGCGGGGAGTTCAGGTTGCTCACCGCCAGCCGGTCGGCCTCGGGGAGCTCGAAGAAGGCGCGCATCGCGTCGGTGAGGGCGGTGGTCTCCGCCTTGGTGACGCCGTGGCCGGTCAGCTGGAAGAAGCCGACATCGGTGGCGGCGGCCCGCAGGGCGTCGTGCAGGCGGGTCCGGTCCTCGGGGGTGCCGTCGGCGAGCGACAGGTCGATCACGGGGAGGCCGGTGGAACGGGACTGCTGCGTCATGGGTGACATCCGCGAAGGTCGGTGCCCCGGCGGAGCCCGGCGGTCGCCGGGGTCGCTGCCGCAGCCGCCGCCGGGTCGGGCGGTCGGGCGGAGCCGGGGAGCAGGGTGTGTGCCCACAGGAGAGGGGCGGGGAAGGGAAGGAACGAGGTCAGCCGGAGCGTCGACAGGACATGCTCGTGACGCGGAGCAGGTCCACGTGGCGACGGCTGACGAGTATGAGCACGTCACCAGAGTAGAGGACCGTCCCGGGGGCGGGCGAACACCCGTCCGGCCGCCCCGGTCACCGGGCGAGGGCCCGGGCGGCCAGGTCCCGCAGCTCGGTCTTGCGGACCTTGCCGCCGGCCGTCAGCGGGAAGCCCGGCACCACCCGCAGGTACCGGGGCGTCTTGTCGTGCGCGAGCCGGCCCCGGCAGAACGCGGCCGGCTCCTCGATGTCCAGCGCGGCGGCCGGGTCGCGGAGCACCACGAAGGCGCAGACCTCCTCGCCGAGGTGCTCGTCCGGTACCCCGACGACCTGCACGTCCGCGATCGCCGGGTGGGTGTGCAGGAACTCCTCGACCTCCCGCGGGTAGACGTTCTCGCCGCCGCGGATGATCACGTCCTTGATCCGGCCGACCACCGCCAAATAACCGTCGGAGCGCATCACCGCCAGGTCGCCGGTGTGCATCCAGCCGTCCGGGTCCACCGCCTCGGCGGTGCGCTCCGGCTCCTCCAGCAGCCGGTGCCGGCCCGGTTCGCCGATCCACACCGCCTCGCGCAGCGCCGGGCAGTCGGTCGCGGCCTCGGCGGCCATCGCGCGGTGGTCGCCGTCCCGGTACGAGGGCTGCGCCACCAGCACCGAGACGCCCGCCCGGCGCAGCACGTACGCCGGCTCCCGGGTGCGGTACGCCGGGTCGACGCTGACCAGGACGGCCCCGAGCCGGGCCGTCGCGTACTGGGTGAGCACCCACTCCGGGCAGTTCGCCGCCCAGACGGCGACCCGGTCGCCCGGCCGCACCACGAGCGCCCGCAGGCCGCGGGCCGGCCGGTCCACGTCGGCGGCCGGCGCGGACCAGGTCCAGCGCCGCCCGGTCTCCACGTCGACCAGCGCCTCCCGGTCGGGGAAGGCCAGGGCGGTGCGGTCCAGCCGGGCGCGGATCGTCTCGGCCGGCGGCGCGGGCTCGTCGTCGCCGTGCTCCTCGGACAGCTGCTGCTCGGCCACCGCCACCGCCTCCACTCGGATCCGCGTCGCGCCCGACCAGGCTTGGCCAAGTGCGACGGATCGTCAAGAGTGCGCGCCGGGCGGGTCCTCGGCCTGCGCGTGCGGGAACGGGCAGCCACCCGGACGGCCGTCCTCGAAGGTGCCCAGCTCACTGATCCGGTAGCCGTTCGGGTAGCCGCGCACCTGCCGCCCGTCCCGGGCCAGGCTGGGCCGGCGGCGCGGCGGCAGCAGCCGCACGAACCGCCCGCGCAGCCGCATCCCCGCGCGCGCCGCGAAGCGCAGCGCCGCGGGCGGGCGCGGGTAGCCGAACGCCTCCCGCAGCGGGTCGTCCAGCAGGCACAGCGAGGCGTACCGCATCGCCGCGCCGAGCGGCCGCGGGTACCAGCTCGCGGTCAGGTCCAGGGTGGCGTCCGAGACGTCCCGCCCGCCCCGGTCGAAGGCGAAGTGGGCCCGCTCGTAGCCGTCCAGCAGCCGCTCGAACTCCTGGTACGTCTCCGGGACGTCGCGCAGCCCCATCCGGCGCCCCAGCTCCCGGTAGTAGTTGACCGAGGCCCGCACCTCGACGGGGGAGTACGGGCGCCAGCCGAACTCGTCCAGCCAGCGCTTGGGCACCACCACGAAGGTGGACAGCACGTAGACGAAGTCCTCGTTCGTGATCTCGTACCGGCGGTGCATCCGGTTCATCCGGCGCACCGCCTCCCGGCCCTGCTCGGAGTCGAAGCCGTGCTCGACCACCGCCTCCAGGATCAGCACCGTGTCGTCGTACCGCTTCTGGGTGCGCGCGGTGAACTCGCCGGTCTGCGCCAGCAGTCGGCCGATCGACGGCACCGCGTAGGTGCGGTACAGCGCGAAGCCGAGCGCCTGCGTGGTGTCCCACGGGAACTCGTACTGGCTGCTGATCCGGTAGATCTCGGTGTACTCGGTCTCCGGATCGAGCTGCCGGATCCGCTCCAGGTGACGAGCCATCACCAGCCCCCTCTGCTGCGCGCGGCCGCCCCGGGCGGACGGCCGCAGCGACTGTACCGGCGCCGGGCGCTGTACGCTGGCCGCGGCCGCGACTGGCGAAGGTGGACCACCACCGGGGAACGGCCGTGACACCGACGCGAGCGCCGACCGCCTGGGCGCCTCCGTCAGCGACCCACCGCTGAGGAGGCCCGGCCCGTGAACCCCCCGTCCACCGCCATACCGCTGCGCCACGGCACCAACCCGCACCAGCGCGCGTCCCACGCCGTCCCGGTCGCCGAGGACCGGATGCCGATCCGGGTGCTGAACGGCGAACCCTCGTACATCAACCTGCTGGACGCCCTCAACGCCTGGCAGCTCGTCCAGGAGGCCGCCCGCACCCTCGGCCGGCCCGCCGCCGCGTCCTTCAAGCACGTCTCACCCGCCGGCGCCGCCCTCGCCGGCCCCCTCGACGCGGTCACCGCCGAGCTGCACGGCCTCACCGGCACCGCCACCGGCCCGCTCGCCTCCGCCTACCTGCGCGCCCGCGACGCCGACCCCAAGTCCTCCTACGGCGACCTCGCGGCCGTCTCCCACCCCGTCGACGCCGAACTCGCCGAACTGCTCGGCGGACTCGTCTGCGACGGTATCGTCGCCCCCGGCTACGAACCCGGCACCGCCGCGCGGCTCGCCCGCAAGAAGAACGGCCGCTTCCTGGTCGTCGAGGCCGACCCCGACTACACCCCGCCGGTCTGGGAGGCCCGCGAGGTGCACGGCCTGCGCCTCACCCAGGAGCGCGACCGCACCCCCGTCACCGCCGAGCTGCTCGACGGACCCGACCTCCCCCCGCAGGCCCTGGAGGACGTCCTGCTCGGCCTGGTCACCTTGCGCTACACCCAGTCCAACTCGGTCTGCTACGTCCGCGGCGGCCAGACCCTCGGCATCGGTGCCGGCCAGCAGTCCCGGGTCGACTGCACCCGCCTCGCCGGCGCCAAGACCGACACCTGGTGGCTGCGCCGCCACCCCGCCGTCCGCGCCCTCGCCTTCCGCCCCGAGGTCCGCCGCCAGGAACGCATCAACTGGCGGATCCGCCACCTCGAAGGCGACCTCACCCCCGACGAGCACACCCGCCTCGCCGCCGCCCTCACCGCTCCCGCCGGCGAACTCACCGCCGCCGACCGCCGCGCCTGGCTCGCCCGGCTCACCGGCGTCGCCTTCGTCTCCGACGGCGCCCTGCCCTTCCGCGACAACGTCGACCACGCCCACCGCCGCGGCGTCACCACCATCGCCGAACCCGGCGGCTCCGTCCGCTCCGCCGAGGTCGCCGCCGCCTGCGCGGACCTCGGCATCACCCTCACCCGCACCTCCCTGCGCCTCTTCCACCACTGAGCGCGGCGCTGTCACCGGCGGCTGGGATGATCACCCCCGGTCGACCGGAGAGGAACGAGGACATGCTGGAGGACAGGGCGCGGCGGCTCGCCGCGAAGATCCTGGCGCACGCACCCGAGGGCTGGACGGGCGCGGTGCTGACGGCCACCGCGAACGCGGGCAGCATCGGCTGCGCCGGCGGCTACGAGCGGCCCGGCGCGGCCTTCCGGAACCCCACCCTGCCGAACACCTTCGACGAGCTGCGCCTGCTCGCCGCCGACGTACGGGCGGCCCGGGGCTGGCAGGAGATCTGCCTGGAGATCACCTGCCGGCCCTCCGGCGAGTACCGCCTGACCGTCTGCGAGGACACGCTCACCACCGACCCCAACCCCGACGGCGGCGCGCTGCTCGTGCTGGACCCCGACTTCCGGCCGCCGCAGCCCGGAGCGGCCCCAGGCGGCAGTACGGTCGCGCCCGCGGGCGACCCCGACCTGGCCGTCGCCCGCCTCCGGGAGTACGTGCGGCAGCGCGCCGGCCTCCTCGACGAGCCGGGCGAACTGCCGCCGCCGGCCACCGAGGCGGCCGTCGCGGAGACCGAGCGCCTGCTCGGCACGACGCTGCCCGCCGACCTCCGCGCGCTCTACCGGATCGCCGACGGCGACGGGGGCGGGTACCTCTTCGACACCTACGGCTGGATGCCGGTGGCGAGCCTGCCGGACGCCCACCGGTGGGTCCGGCAGGCGCCCTGGTTCGGCTGGGAACTCGGCTGGCACGCCGTGGTGCTCGACGCAGACCCGGCCGACACCGTACGGCGCTGCGGCGGACACCCCGGCTGGATCCCGTTCGCCACCGGCGAGGACGGCAACTACCTCGCCGTCGACCTCGCCCCCGCCCGCGACGGCCGCCCCGGCCAGATCGTCCGGGTCGGCCGCGACTTCGACGGCGGCCCCGCGTACGTCGCCGAGTCGCTCACCGCCCTGCTCGGCGAACAGCTGGAACTGCTGGCCGCCGGCGCCTACGACATCGACGACGACTTCCTCGACCTGCGCCTGCCGCCGCGCCGCCGCGGCCCCCGGGAGCTGATCGGCAGCACCCCGGACCAGGTGGAGCCCACCCACCAGGCCGTCCACCTCAACGACGCCCCCTCCCCGGTGGACCTGCGCCCCTTCACCGCCGCGCCCGCGCTGCGACGGCTCCGCCTCAACCGCTGCTCCACCACCGACCTCGCCCCGCTCCGCGAGCTGCCCGTCGAGGACCTGCGCGTCCACCTCGCGGACGGCGACCTCGACCCGCTCGCCGGGCACCCGCACCTGGCGGCCCTGGAGCTCGGCTCCACCGTCCCGGTCGACCTCGCCCCGCTGCGCACCGTCCCGCACCTGCACGGCCTCGACCTGGCCGCCGCCGTCGTCCCGGACCTCGGCGTCCTCGCCGAGCTGCCCGGCCTGCGCTACCTCTCGCTCGAACGGAAGCAGTGGGCCGAACTGATCGACGGCGGACGGGTGCCCGGCACGCTCGCCGCCGCCCGCCTGGCCGGCGGGGACGTGACGCTCGACGAGGCGCTCGACTGGGCCGCGCGCCTCGGCCACGACACCGGAGCCCTGCGCGTCACGGGCACGGCCGATCCGGACGGGCCGGGCGGCCCGCGGGGACGGTCAGCAGCAGGGCGGTGATGTTGTCCTCGCCGCCCGCGGCCAGCGCACGGCCCACCAGGCCGCGGGCGGCCGCGAGTTGATCGGCGGCACGGTCGCGGGGGAGAGTGGCGCGCAGGTCGTCCGGGTGCGGGAGGTGGCGCCACAGGCCGTCGGTGCACAGCAGCAGCCGGCCCGGGACCGACGGGCGCAGGCTCGCCACCGCCGGCTCGGGCGGCTGGGCACCGGCCCCCAACCAGGCCGTCAGCGCGTCGAGTTCGCCGGTGTCGTCCTCGGTGAGCACCCTGCCGGGGCCGTGTTCGGGCAGCCAGTACGCGCGGCTGTCGCCGACGCCCGCGCACCAGAGGCCGGCCGGTCCGGTGATGCCCGCGAGGTAGGTGCAGGCGGGCGCGTTGTCGGCGGTGCCGCCGGGGGCCAGCGCGGCGACCGCGCGGGCGGCCCGGGCGGCGGACTCGGCGAGCGCGGTCTCCGGGAGCGCGCCCTCCCGCAGCAGGGCGGCCAGCGCCGCCGCCCCGGTCTCGGCCGCGACCTGGGCCGCTCGGTCGGCGCGCGGCGCCATCGACACCCCGTCGCAGACCACCCCGACCGACCACGGGCCGACGGCGGTCAGCGCGAAGGCGTCCGCGTTGGTCGCCTTCCGCAGCCCCCGGTCGGCGACCGCGGCGGAGCCGCACCCGTCCGCCGCCTCCAGTCGCGCCCGGAAGGCGGGTTGGGCCGCCCCGCAGTCCCAGCACCGCCCGTCGGGGGCGACCGTCCCTCCACACACCGCGCAGTTCGGATTCCCTGTCCTCATCGGCACCCATCCTGGCAGAACGCGCCGACTTCACGGACTGACGCGCGGTCACCCCCGCGGCGGCAGGCGCGCGGTCACCCCCGCGGCGGTCGGTGTGCGGTCACCCCCCGGCGGCCGGGGCACGATCGGCCGCCGTCCGGGCGGCGTGCTCGACCCGGGCGCGGTGGGCGGCCCAGCGCTCCCGGTCGCCCGGCGGGAGGTTGCTGTCGCGTTCGCGCAGCCCGGCCGCGCCGTCGATCAGCTCCCGCACCACGTCGGCGTGCCCGGCGTGCCGCCCGGTCTCGGCGACCATGTGCAACAGTGCCTGCTGCAAAGTGAGTTCGGGGTGCGGCTCGAACGGGACGCGGCCGACCGCGTCGAGCGCCAGGGCGTCGATCACCGCGTCGGCGTGCGCCCAGGCCGTCCGGTAGCCGTCGACGATCAGCTCGCGGCTCTCCTCCGGGGTGGCCCAGAAGTCCGCGTCCGGTTCGGCGTCACCGGTGATCCAGAGTGGCGGCGCGTCGAACGGCCGCCCGAAGGTGGCGCCGAAGTACAGCGCCTCCGCGCCGGTCAGGTGCTTGACCAGGCCGAGCAGGTTGGTGCCGGTCGGGGTCATCGGCCGCCGGAGGTCGTACTCGGACAGGCCGTCGAGCTTCCACAGGACCGCCTGGCGGGCGTCGCGCAGGTAGCGGTGCAGATCGGACTTCGGGTCAGGTGCCGAGGATCGGGTCATGCGGCGAGTCTGCCGTGCCCGCGCCGCCGGGCCACCGGATTTTCCGGCCCGCCCGGCCGGTCCGAATTCGCTTGCGGCACGGTCTCCACGGCTGCCTATGATGCGGACGTGCAGCGATATTAGAGGCAGTCCGCGCGCCCTTTCGGGGCGTGCCCGACCATCCGCGTGGTGAGTTCCCCCCGGATGGGACTGCCTCCGTCCTGCCTTCCTCCCGGTGATTCCCGTTCCCGTTCTCCCGGTCGGGCCCGCGTGCGGCGGCGGTCAGCCACCCTCTCCTTGCGACCCCGATGGGACCGACCGTGACCGACATCCTCGACGCGTCCTCGCGCGAACTGACCGCGATCCTGGCGACCGCCCCCGACCTGCGCGAGGGCCCCGCGCTGGAGGAAGTGCTGCGGATCCTCGCCGAGCGGCGGACGATGGACCTGTCTGCCCTCCCCGCAGGCCGGCAGGCCGCGCTGATCCGGGCCCGGTCGGCCCGCCTGCTGCCGGGCGCCGACCGGCTGGCCGAGCTGCTGGAGTCCGCCCGCGCGGACGGGCGGCGGCTGACCGTGAAGTTCGGCATCGACCCGACCGCCGCCGACGTCCACCTGGGCCACGCGGTGCCGATGATCCTCGCCAGCCGGTTCCAACGGATGGGCCACCGGGTGGTGTTCATCGTCGGCGACATCACGGCGAGGATCGGCGACCCGTCCGGCCGCAGCGCCGACCGGCCCCCGCTGACGGACGAGGACATCCGGCGCAACCTGGCCGGCTACCGGGAGCAGGTCACCCCGTTCTTCGACTTCGACCGCGCCGACTTCCGGTTCAACAGCGAGTGGCTGGCGCGGGTCGGGCTGCCGGAGTTCATCGGCGTGCTGGCGCGGCTGCCGCTCGCGGCGTCCCTGCAGCGCGAGGACTTCCGTACCCGGCTGGCGGCCGGCAGCGGGCTGACCATGGCGGAGCTGGTGTACTCGGTGGTGATGGCGCTCGACTCGGTCGAGATCGACGCCGACATCGAACTCGGCGGCCTGGACCAGCTGTTGAACCTCCAGATGTGCCGCCGGGTGATGGAGAACGCGGGCCGGGAGCCCGAGGTGGTGATCGCCACCGGTCTGATCGAGGGCACCGACGGCACCGGCGCGAAGATGAGCAAGAGCAAGGGCAACTACGTCGGACTCGCGTTCGGCCCGCAGGACGTCTTCGGCCGGCTGATGTCCGCGGCCGACCGCCTGCTGCCGGACTACCTCCGCGCGCTCACCGAACTGCTGGACCCAGAAGTGGAGTTGCTGCTGGAGCTGGCCGAGCGGCGGCGGATCCACCCGATGGGCGCGAAGACCCTGCTGGCCTCCGACGTGACCGGCACCGTCCACGGACGGCAGGCCGCCGCCGGGGCCCGCGAGGCCTTCCGGGCCCGCTTCTCGACCCGGCGGTTCTCCGACCTGGCCGGCCTCCCGGCCGCCGCGGTCGCCGAACACGCCGCGACCGGCCCCGCCGAGCTGCTGACCGGCGTCACCGGCGCGGTCGGCAGCCGCAACCAGGTTCGCCGGGTGGCGGCCGGCGGCGGTCTGCGGCTGGTCGCCGAGTCCGCCGCCGGCGGGCAGCGGACGGCCGTCCTCGCGGAGGCCGACGCCGACCTGCCACTGGCCGAACTCCTCCGCGCCCGGCCCGGGTTCGCCCCGGCCGAGGGGCTGCGGGTGTTCCTGAAGTGCGGCCGCCGGCTGGTCGAGCTGGCGAGCTGACCCGGCCGGTCAGGTGGAGCTCCACCCTGCGCGGTGCAGCCGCTCCACCCCGTCCAGCAGCAGGTCCAGCGCGAACTCGAACTCGAACTGGTCGTCGCAGCCCGGCCCCACCACCGAACCCCGGTCGTGCGGCCGGGCGGCGACCACCTCCGCGATGTGCGGGAACGCGGCGGCGAGCGCCGCGGCCTCCGCCGGCGACGGCGCCCCGCCGCCGCCCGGCGGGGCGGGGAACAGCTCCTGGCTGAAGCCCCACACCCGGCTGCCCAGCGCGTGCATGGCGTGGTGGGCCAGGTCGGCCGAGAGGCCGCCCGCCCGGAACAGGCCGATCACCGCGTCCAGGTAGCCCAGTACCCCGGGCGTCGGCGCGGACCGCGACTCGATCACCCGGGACGCCCACGGGTGCCGCAGCAGCGCCCGCCGGGTGGTCAGGATCCGTGAACGCACCGCCGCCCGCCAGTCCCCGCCGGCGTTGTCGCCGTTGTCGCCGTCGATCTCGCCGACGATGAACTCCACCATGCCGTCCAGGAGTTGCTCCTTGTTGGCGACGTGCTTGTAGAGCGCCATGGGGACCACCCCCAGCTCCTGCGCGAGCCCGCGCATGCTCAGCGCGTCGATCCCGGCGCGGTCCGCGTGGGCGACGGCGGCCCGCAGCACCCGCTCCCGGCTGAGCGGCGTCCGGCGCGCCTCGTCCTGCTCCGTCCGCTGGGCCACGGCCCACCCTCTCCTCTTGACGAGTGTACGCCGTACACCCTACCGTCCCGACCATGAGGTGTACGCCGTACACCTCGCTCGGTTTCGCACGGATGAAGGAGTCCCCGTGACCGCCACGAGACGGCGCGCCGCAGCTGTGGGCGCGTGCTACCTGGTCACCCACGTCACCTCGATCGCCGCGCTCGCCCTCTACACGCCGGTGCTGAACGACGCCGGCTGGGTCACCGGCCCCGGTCCGGACACCCGGATCCTGCTCGGCGCCCTGTTCGAGGTCGTCCTCGCGCTCGCCGTGGTCGGCACGGCGGTCCTGCTCCTGCCGGCCGTCCGCCGGCACGGCGAGAGCGCCGCCGCCGGGTACGTCGCCCTGCGCACCCTGGAGGCCGCCGTCATCACCGTCGGCGTGGTCGCCCTGCTCGCCGTGGTCACCCTCCGGCAGCACCCCCCGGCCCCGGGCGACACCACCACCGTCGCCAGGGCGCTGGTCGCCGTCCACGACTGGACCTTCCTGGTCGGCCCCAACTTCGTCCTCGGCACCAACACGATCCTCGCGGCGTACCTGATGCTCCGCTCCGGCCTGGTGCCCAGGGCCGTCGCGGTGCTCGGCCTGGTCGGTGGCCCGCTGATCCTCGCCTCGGCCGTCGCCGTCCTGTTCGGCGCCTACCGGCAGGTCTCCGCGGCCGGCTCGCTCACCGCCGTCCCGGTCTTCGCGTGGGAACTCTCCCTCGCGCTGTACCTCCTCCTCCGCGGCTTCCGCCCCGCGGCCGAGCCGGCGCTGAACTCCCTGAACACCGCTGACGGCGCAGGTCAGGACGCCGCCCCCGCCCTACGCTGATCACGAAGGAGCGTTCGGATAGGTACGGGGGGACGACCGTGGAGAAGCAGTGGCCCGAGGGACGGGTGGCCGACCCGGAGGCGGCCCGCGAGCGGTACGACGCCGATCTGCGCAGGCTGCGCGACGGCCTGGCGATCCCCTGGGTGGGGGTGAAGGACGCGCACCTCGGCCTCGGGCTGGTCCTGCTCGCGAGCGTGCTGGTCGGAGTCTTCGTCGCTCCCGCGGTCGGGGCCCTGGTGCTCGCGCCGTTCGGCGCCCTCTTCCTGGTTGTCCTCGCCGTCCAGCGCCTCCGGGGCCGGCGCGTCGCCGCCGCGGCCCGAAGCGCCTACATCGTCGCCTTCGGCTGGCTGGCCCTCTTCTGAACCGCGCAGCGCGCCTGTCGAATGAATGTTCGAGGAATTGCCTAGGCTGGACCCATGGACTTCCATCTGCAGGGGTCGCTGTTCGACGCGGCCGGCGAGGTCGGCCTCGGTCCGCTGCGCGGGGTGCGGCGCACGGTGCTCGGCGACGGGGCGTGGATCGACGTGCTGCCGGGCTGGCTGGGCGGTGCGGACGCGCTGTTCGAATGTCTGGCGGCCGAGGTGCCGTGGCGGGCGGAGCGGCGGGAGATGTACGACCGGGTGGTGGAGGTCCCGCGGCTGCTCGCGTACTACCGGGAGGGCGCCGAGCTGCCGGATCCGGTGCTCGACCAGGCGCGCTCGGCGCTCAGCGGGTACTACGCGGAGGAGCTCGGCGAGCCCTTCGCGACCGCGGGGCTCTGCTACTACCGCGACGGCCGTGACAGCGTCGCCTGGCACGGCGACCGGATCGGCCGCGGCGACCGCGAGGACACCATGGTGGCGATCGTCTCGGTGGGGGAGGCGCGCCCGCTGCTGCTGCGGCCCCGGTTCGGCGGCGGGCCGACGGTGCGCCGGGCGCTCGGCCACGGGGACCTGATCGTGATGGGCGGATCCTGCCAGCGGACCTGGGAGCACGCGATCCCGAAGAGCACCCGGTCGGTCGGCCCGCGGATCAGCATCCAGTTCCGTCCGCGCGGCGTGCGCTGAGACTCCGTCCCGCTGTCGCTCCCCTGTCGTACTGTCACATCCGGTACTGCCAAGCGAAACCGACACCGAGGACCCGCCGATGCGCACTCTGATCAGCACCGCTTTCGTCTCGCTCGACGGCGTCGTCGAGGCCCCCGGCGGCGAGCCCGGCTACCGCAACTCCGGCTGGACCTTCAAGGACGTGGAGTTCCTCCCCGAGGCGTACGAGATCAAGGGGCGGGAGCAGGAGGAGGCCGGTGCCATGATGCTCGGCCGGGTCAGCTACCAGGCGTTCAGCGCGGTCTGGCCGGACATGGCGGACTTCGCGCGGTACAAGGTCCTGCCCAAGTACGTGGTCTCCACGACGCTGACCGACGCCGACCTGGTGGACAACTGGGGCGAGACCACCATCCTGCGCACCCTCGACGAGGTGGCCGCGCTGAAGGAGACCGACGGCGGCCCGATCATCATCCACGGCAGCGCCACCCTCACCCGCGACCTCTCGGACGCCGGCCTGATCGACCGCTACCACCTGCTGGTCTTCCCGCTGCTGCTGGGCGCGGGCAAGCGCCTGTTCAGCACCACCGACAAGGACACCCAGCACCTCAAGCTGGTCGAGCACGAGGTCTACCCGAACGGCCTGCAGAAGCAGGTCTTCGACGTGGTCCGCTGACAGCGCGGCGCGCATGCGGCCGGCCGGCCCGCCCGGCGGTTCGCCCGCTCGGGAGGGCCGGCCGGCCGCGGTGCAGGTCCTACGCCACCGGCTTCGACGTGATCATCGCGAACGGCGCGCCCTGCGCGTCGGCGACCACCGCCATCCGTCCCGCCATCATGTCGAACGGCGCGGCCAGCAGCAGGCCCTCGCGCTTGACCAGTGCGTCCACGGCGGAGTCCACGTCGTCGACCGCGAAGTAGGTCAGCCAGTGCGGCGGGGTGCCGGTCGGGTCGTTGGCGAGCAGCGTCACGCCGCCGACGGCCCGGCCGCCCACCCGCAGCTCCCAGTACGAGTCGGCGCCGTCCACCGGCTCGATCTCGATGCCGAACGCCTCGCCGTAGAACGACGCGGCACCCGGCACGTCGTTGGTGTGCAGCTCGTTCCAGGTCAGCGCGCCGGACTCGTTGACCACCTGGGCGCCGAAGAACTCGCCGGGCTGCCAGACGCCGAACACCGCGCCCTGCGGGTCGGCGGCGACCAGCATCCGGCCGAGGTTGCCGACGTCCATCACCGGGGCGAGCAGGGTGCCGCCCGCGGCGACGATCGCGTCCTGGGTGGCCTGGGCGTCGGTGCTGGCCAGGTAGCCGGTCCAGACGGTCGGCGGCTCCGGCATCCCCTCGGGGGCCATCGCCGGCCCGATGCCGGCGACCGCCCTGCCGTTCAGCTCGCAGACCGCGTACCCGCCGAACTCGGCCGGCCCGGGCCGGCCCTGCCAGCCGAAGAGGTCGGCGTAGAAGTCCAGCGCGGCCTGCTGGTCCTTCGCCATCAGGTCGACCCAGCACGGGGTGCCGGTCGCGTAGGGGGTGGTGACTTCGGGCATGCCCACTCCTAGCTCTGGGGTGTTCCTGCGGGCCCAGCCTTTCGCCGCGACCGCCCGGCCGCCACTCGACGCACCGTGTGCCCCCACGATCCGTGCCGGTGTGCGTGCTATACGTGAGGTGATCAGCGGTGGAACGACCCGAACACAGAGGAGACGGCATGGCCGAGCGCCAGAACGGCACCGTGAAGTGGTTCAACGACGAGAAGGGCTACGGCTTCATCACCCCCGAGTCCGGTGCCGACCTCTTCGTGCATTTCCGGTCGATCGAGGGGGCCGGATTCAAGTCCCTGGTCGAGGGGCAGCGGGTGTCCTTCGAGGTGGTCCAGGGCCCGAAGGGCGCCCAGGCCGACAAGGTCCAGGTCGAGGGGTAGCCCGGACCTGCCCCTGGCTCAGGAGGCGCTGACGGTGCGGGAGTTGACCATGTTCAGGCACTGGTAGGAAACTTTACTTTCTATTACCCTCCCGTAGTGGCGGCTTGGCGCGGCGCCCGCACCGGACGGGGCGTGACGCGCTCAGTCGAGAGCTCTGACCCGGCCGCCGCGATGGTGCGGTCATCGCTCCTCCGGCGTGCGTGCAGGCCGGTGCCCAGCTCTCGCCGTTCTAGGTCAGGGAGTCCAGGAATGCATCAGGGAGTCGTGGCCAGGCGTGCCCGGATCGGCGTGTACGCCGCCGTGCTCGCGCTGGTCGGGGGTCTGCTGCTCGGGTGGTCCGAGCGGGCGGGAGCGGCGGTCGACCCGCTGCTCTCGAAGGGGAAGGCGGCGACGGCCTCGTCCACCGAGGGGTCGTCGTACGCCGCGGGCAAGGCGTTCGACGGGAGCACCACCACCCGCTGGGCCAGCGCCGAGGGGAAGGACCCGCAGTGGCTGCGGGTGGACCTCGGCGCCAACGCCACCGTCTCGCGGGTGAAGCTGAGTTGGGAGGCCGCATACGGCAAGGCGTACCGGCTGGAGGTGTCGGCGGACGGGACGACCTGGACGACCGTCGCCGAGGAGAAGGCCGGCAACGGCGGCACCGACGACTGGACGGGCCTGTCCGGCAAGGGCCGCTACGTGCGGATGTACGGCACCGCCCGCGGGACCTCGTACGGCTACTCGCTGTTCGAGATGGAGGTCTACGGCGTGGTGGACGGCGGCCCGCCGCCGAGCGGCGCGTTCACCGTGGTCGCGGCCGGTGACATCGCCGCCCAGTGCACCGCCTCGGACAGCGGCTGCGCGCACCCGAAGACCGCCGCGCTGGCGCAGCAGATCGACCCGAAGTTCTACCTGACGATGGGTGACAACCAGTACGACGACGCCCGGTTGTCGGACTTCAAGAACTACTACGACAAGAGCTGGGGCGCGTTCAAGGCGAAGACCCACCCGGTGCCGGGCAACCACGAGACCTACGACCCGGCCGGCTCGCTCTCCGGGTACAAGTCGTACTTCGGCAGCATCGCGTACCCGCAGGGCAAGAGCTGGTACAGCTTCGACGAGGGCAACTGGCACTTCGTCGCGCTGGACTCCAACGCCTTCGACCAGAGCGCCCAGATCGACTGGCTGAAGGCCGACCTGGCGGCCAACGCCAAGAAGTGCGTCGCCGCGTACTGGCACCACCCGCTCTACTCCTCCGGCGGCCACGGCAACGACCCGGTCTCCCGGCCGGTGTGGAAGATCCTCTACGGCGCCAAGGCCGACCTGGTGCTGAACGGCCACGACCACCACTACGAGCGCTTCGCCCCGCAGGACCCGGACGGGAAGGCCACCGCCGACGGCATCGTCGAGATCGTCGGCGGGATGGGCGGCGCCGAGCCCTACCCGATCGAGACGGTCCAGCCCAACAGCCAGAAGCGGATCAGCGGTGACTACGGCGTCCTGAAGCTGGACTTCACCGACACCGGCTACGGCTGGACGTACGTCGGCACCGACGGCCAGGTCAAGGACAGCAGCCCGAAGTACAGCTGCCACTGATGATGTACCTGGCCACCACCGGCCGCGGCTCGGACGCGCCGCCCCGCCCCACCGGGGTGGGGCGGCGCGTCCCCGGCACGGTTCTCGCGCTCGGCGCGGTCAGCCTGGTCACCGACGTCTCCTCGGAGATGGTCACCGCCGTGCTGCCGCTCTACCTGGTGCTGGGCCTCGGCCTGTCACCCCTCCAATTCGGCTTCCTCGACGGGATGTTCAACGGCGCCACGGCGCTGGTGCGGCTGCTCGGCGGCCGGCTCGCCGACCGCGGCGACGGCCGGCACAAGGCCGTCGCCGGGGCCGGCTACCTGCTCTCCGCGCTCTCCCGGCTCGGCCTGCTGCTGGCCGGCGGGGCGGCCGGCGGGATCGCCGCCGCGCTGGCCGCCGACCGGCTGGGCAAGGGCGTGCGGACCGCGCCCCGGGACGCGATGATCTCGCTCAGCGCACCGCCGGAGGCACTCGGCCGGGCGTTCGGCGTGCACCGCGCGATGGACACCACCGGCGCGCTGATCGGCCCGCTGGTCGCGTTCGCGGTGCTGTGGGCGACGGCCGACGCGTACGACGCCGTGTTCGTGGTCAGCTTCGCCACCGGGCTGCTCGGGGTGCTGGTGCTGGCCCTGTTCGTCCCGGGCCGGACGGGCCTGCCGGTGCCCGTCCCGGCGCCTGCGCCCGTCCCGGTGCCGGCGCCTGTGTCGGCGCGGGTGGCCCGGCCCGCGCGGCCGACCGCCCGGCGGGCGCTCGCCGACCCGGTGTTCCGGCGGGTGGTCGCGGCCGCCGCCCTGCTCGGCGCCGCGACGATCGGCGACTCCTTCCTCTACCTGCTGCTGCAGCGCCGCCTCGACCTGCCGCCCGAGTACTTCCCCCTGCTGCCGCTGGGCGCCGCGGCCTGCTACCTGCTGCTCGCCGTCCCGGCGGGCCGGATCGCCGACCGGACCGGCCGGCGGACCCCGTTCCTGTACGGGCACGGCGCGCTGCTCGCCGCGTACCTCGTCCTGCTGGCCCCGCCCGGGTGGGCGACCGTCGGGCTGGTCCTGGTGCTGCTGGGTGTGTTCTACGCGGCCACGGACGGCGTGCTGATGGCCCTCGCCGGTCCGGTGCTGCCGCCGGAGCGGCGGGCGGGCGGACTCGCCGTCCTGCAGACCGGCCAGGCCCTGGCCCGGCTGGTCGGCGCGGCCGGCTTCGGCGCCGCGTGGACCTGGTGGGGTGCGCGCCCGGCCCTGGCGGTGGCCGCACTCGCGCTGGCCGCGGGGCTCGCCGCGGCCTGGCGGATCCTGCCGGAAGGGAAGACCTCGTGACGACGACCTCGGAGCCGACGGTGGACGGGAACGACGAGCCGACGGCGCGTCCGGTGACGGAAGGCCCGATACCCGGCCCGACGCCCGGCCCGACGCCCGGTCCGACGCCCGGTCCGACGGTGCGTCCGGTGACGGCGGCGCGGGTGGCGGTCCTGGTGGCCGCCGTGCTGGTGCTGCTCGGCGGATCGCTCGGATACGTCCTGCACGCGCAGCAGCGCGGCGGCGGGCACCGCGCGGTCGCGGCGGACGCCTCGTTCACCCTGGACGCGCCCGGCGTCTACTACCGTGACGCGGCGTCGGGCCGGGTCGCCCGCCGCGGGGGACCGGCCGACGGGCCGTCCTGCGAACGGTTCTACGCGGCGGGCGACCGGGTGCTGTGCCTGCGGGCGCTGCCCGGCACCCCGGCCCGCACCGAGGCGGTGGTGTACGACCGGCGGTTCACCGTCATCCGGACGGTCACCGTGCCCGGCATCCCGAACCGGGCCCGGGTCTCCGCCTCCGGGCAACTGCTGTCCTGGACCACCTTCGCGGTCGGCGACTCCTACGCCGTCAGCGGCTTCTCCACCCGCACCTCGATCCTCGACCTGCGCACCGGCTACCTGGTCAAGTCGATCGAGACCCTCCCGCTCACCGTCGACGGCGCCCGGTACCACGCGGCCGACGTCAACTACTGGGGCGTCACCTTCGCCGCCGACGACAACCGCTTCTACGCCACCGTCTCCACCGGCGGCCGGACCCACCTGGTCGAGGGCGACCTCAAGGCCTGGTCCGCCCGGACCCTGCGGGAGAACGTCGAGTGTCCGTCCCTCTCCCCGGACGGCACCCGGATCGCCTTCAAGAAGAAGGTCTCCGCCGACCCGGCCGCCCCCTGGCGCCTGTACGTCCTCGACCTCGCCGACCTGCGCGAGCACCCGCTCGCCGAGCCGCACAGCGTCGACGACCAGGCCGCCTGGCTGGACGACCGCACCCTCGCCTACGCCCTGCCGGCGGGGGAGGGAAGGCCGGGCAGCGACCTCTGGACCGTCCCCGCCGACGGCACCGGCACCCCGACCCTCCTCGCCCCCGGAGCCTCCTCCCCGGCCGCCGTGCCCGCCCCCGGGAGCTGACTGCGGGGGGCTGCCGCTGCCGGCGGCGTCCTCTTCCTCAGCCCGGAGGACGAGACCGGCCTGATCAACGTCGTCTGCAGCCGCGCCGTCCGGAAGGCCGACCGCCGCACCGTCCTGGAACGCGCCGGCCTCCCGGTCCACGGCCGCATCGAACGCCACCACGGCGCCACCGACCTCGTCGCCTCCCGGATCTCCCCCTCCGCCTCGGCGTCCGACCACCCGCTGGAATTGGTCCGTGCCCGTCCGAGGGCGGGCCTATGATCACCGACCGGGGGCGGGCTGCGGGGGGACACCCGTGTGCGTACTCCTGCGGCGGTGCACCGGCACCGCCGGTCCAGCGACCGGGAGAACGCTCGGTGATCCTCACGAAACACGCGGGTCGCGGACTCGCATCCTGCGCGGCCGCACTCGCCGTCGCGGTCCTGCCCGCCGTCCCCTGGACGGCCCCCGCCTCGGCCGCGACAGCGGGCGGGCCGACGCCTGCCGTCCTGAGCTCCTCGGGCAGGTTCGTCGATTCCTTCACCCTCGACCCGAGCCGCAACACCGACCCGATGTACGGGCTCAACGTCGGGCTCGACGCGCGCGAGCAGTCCGGTACGGCCCACCCGGTCTCCTGGACCCGGACCACCGGGGTGTGGAGCGGCACGACCCCGCCGAAGCCCTGGACCGCCCAGGTGGGCAACCCGTCCTATCCCAACCGGCTGGTCTTCGCCGACCGGACCTCCGCCGTGATGCTCGGCGCGCCGGCCCTCGCCGACCCCACCACCGGCACGTACACGGTCTCCACCACGGTCGACCCGGTGGTGGGCGACACCGCCGGCAGCGACTGGGCCTCGCTCGTGCTCAGCCGCAGCCACCGCTCCACGGGCTACGTGACCAACGCCGACGTGGACCTCGCGCTGACCGTCACCTCGAGCGGAGGGCTCGCGCTGTTCCACGGCGGCCCCACCCCGTTCTGGACCGGCCAGGTGGCCGCCGGGTCGGGCAGCTTCGCCGTCTCGCTGACCGTCTCCACCGGAGCGGACCGCAAGGTCGCCCTCAAGGTGAACGGCACCGACTTCGACGCGACCGCCCCGGCAGGCGTCACCCGCTGGCCGAGCAGCGCCTACCTGTACCTCGGCGCCTACCTGGGCACCTCGACCGAGCGGACCACCTTCGGCGACGCCCAGGGCGGCGGTCTGACGGTCAGCAACGTCGACACCTCAGCCTCCGCCAGCCCGAAGACCTTCGTCGACACCTACGACAACGCGCCGAACGGTACGCCCGACTCCGGTCTCAACGACGACCTGAGCGCCCGCCAGCCCAGCCTCGTCACCGCCCACTACAGCGCGGTGTCGGGCGCCCCCGGCCTGCCGACCGAACCGGCCGCCGGATCGGTGCAGGTGAACAACCCCGCCCACCCGAACGTCCTGTCCTTCCCGCACGGCCCGGCGGCCGTCCGGCTCGACAAGCCCGCCACCGCCGACCTCTCCGGCACCTACACGGCGCAGGCCGTGCTGACCCCCGCGGTCGGCAGCCGGACCGCGGCGGACTGGGCCTCGATGGCGGTCAGCGGCTCGGCCCGCAACACCGGCTGGGTCGAAGGCGCCGACGTCGCCCTGGGCCTGCGGATCCGGGCCAACGGCGCACTGCAGCTCTTCCAGCACGGGACGGCGACCTGGGCCACCGAACAGAGCGTCACCCCCGCCGACTCCTACCGGGTCTCGATCGCGGTCGCCGCCGGATCGGCGCGGCAGGCGACCGTCACGGTCAACGGGACGAGCTTCCAGGTCCAGACCTCGTCGCAGCTCCCGCGCGACGGCTACCTGTACCTCGGTTCGCACACCTCGGGCGGCAACGTCGGCACCGTGGAAGACCTCCGGGTCTCCATGCTGGGCGGGCTCGACTACTTCGGCTACTACGACATCATGGACCCGGAGCAGAGCATCGACCACAGCTCGGAGGTCGCCGCCTGGACCAACATGAACGAGTACGGCGCGCAGGACCCGAGCAAGGGCTTCCTCGACTACTGCGCACCCGCCGCCTGCGTCATCGACACGGCGCCGGCCCTCTCGGACAAGGAGGAGGGTCTGAACCCGAACGGGCTCGCCCGGCTCCAGGCCCTGCACGACAGCGTCGGCTCGAACCTGGACAAGGTCTCGGTGATCTACCTGATCGACGAGCCGTACACCAACCTCACCGAGTGGAAGGACCATCCCGCGCTGAGCGCGCAGCAGGTCCAGCAGATGGTCGACTGGGTCCGGGCGGTCTTCCCGGGCAAGCTGGTCCAGCTCACCCTCGACCAGCCGAGCGTGTACCAGCCGACGGCCGTCATCCCGACGGGGGTCGACCTGGTCGGCTTCGACCACTACTGCCAGGGTCGGGCCGTCATCCGGACCGAACTCACCCAACTGGAGAGCAAGCTCACCTCGCCGGGCCAGCACGTGGTCCTCTTCCCGGAATCCCTCGTCAACGGCCTGTGGGGTTGTGGCGCGGCCACCGACGCGACGCTGGCCGCGGCCAACGCCGAGTACCGGGCGATCGCCGCGGCGGACCCGCGCGTGGTGTACCTGGAGGGCTTCCGGTGGCTCGGCCCCGAGCATCCGACGTCCCTGCCGTTGACCGTCCGGGCGCAGCAGGCCATCGGCACCGGCGTCGTCAACGCGACGAAGACCCCCGCCGCCGACTCGGTCGGCATCTACCGCCCCGGCAGCGGCACGGCGGCCTCGGTCTTCGCCGAGGCCAACCCGGACGGGTCGACCATCGGTTCGGCCGCCTTCGGGGGCGCCGGCGACGTGCCCCTGGTCGGGCACTGGAGCGGGCCCGGGGTCGACACCATCGGCGTCTACCATCCCGCCACCCAGACCTTCGAGCTGAGCGGCGACAACGCCACCGCGACCGTCACCGCCAAGTTCGGCGCCCCGGGTGACATCCCGCTGGTCGGCGACTGGAGCGGCCAGGGCAGGACCACCGTCGGCGTGTACCGGCCCAGCACCCAGACCTTCCTCCTCAGCAACGACAACGTCACGACCGCCTACACCATCGGGATGGGCAACCCCGGCGACCTTCCGCTGGTCGGCGACTGGGGCGGCAACGGCAGGACCACCGTCGGCGTGTACCGGCCCAGCACCAGGGGCTTCTACCTGAGCAACAGCAACACCGAGGCCCGCGTCGACCACAGCATCGTCTTCGGCGACGCCGGCGACGTCCCGATCAAGGGCGACTGGGACGGCACCGGCACCGACTCGATCGGCGTCTACCGGCCCGGCACCCGCGGCTTCTACGGCGCGGCGAAGGACTCGACCACGGTCGCGTTCTCCGCCGTCGTCGGGGACCAGGGCGACACCCCGCTCACCGGCAACTGGGGCTGACCCGCACGAGGTCCGGGGCGGGCGGCCCGCCCACCCCGGACCTGCCTCGCAGCGGTCGTCCGGGCGTGGCCGCATAGGCTGGCCGGATGGCGAAGAAGCGGGTGCGGCGGTTGGTGGTCGGCGGTGACGCGTACCTGTGGACCGGGCGGATCGGGCATGTCGGGATCGGGATCGGGAGCGGGGCCGAGGTGCGGCGGTGCGTGCACCTGCGGATCCTCGCCGGGCGGCGGGCCGTGCTGCCGGTGGTGATGGTGTCGGCCGGTCCGCCCGGTCCGTGGGGTGCGGCCACCGACTGCTCGTACCCGACGCCGGGCACCGTACGGGCGGTGCTGGAGCTGGCGCTCGCCGAGGGGTGGGATCCGCGGGCACCGGACCCCGGGTTCGCGATGCTGGGGGCGCTCGACGGCTGGGAGTTGTACGCGCCGGAGGACGAGCACCCCCGCTACTGGCTGTACCAGCGGCTGCTCGCCGAGGTCCCGCCGGCGGACGAGCCCGCGCTGCTCGCCCGGATCATGCGCGACCCGGACCCGGCGATGGCCGCCGGAACCCTCACCTGGCAACTGGACTGCCGGGCCGAGGAGTTGCTGGGCGACGCCCAGGCGTTCCACGCCTGGGCGGAGCAACTGGGCCGGATCGGGACGGACTTCCACCGCGCCAAGCTCGCGGAGTGGGAGCTGTTCCGTGCGGTCACCGCCGGCGAGCCGTGGCCCGAGGCGGCGCTGCTCACCGCCTCCGACCGCAGCCAGCGTCAACTCGCCGAGCGGGCGGTCGATCCGGCCGCCCTCGACCTGCTGGCCCGCGAGGGCCGCACCCGCCGCGTCCGCAACCGGGCGGCCGCCCGCCTCGCCGAGTCCCGAAGGCGGAGCTAGGCCTCCCGGACGGCCGGCAGGCCCAGGTCGACCGGCCCGCGGCCGGGGCGGGTGCAGGTGTCGTGGCAGTCGGCGTCCAGGCTGCAGCACAGCGAGCAGATGGTGCCGGCGTGGAACGGGCAGTCGGCGGTGTCGGGGATCTCGTACGAGCCCTCGCAGACCGCGCACTGCCGCGTGTCGGTCGAATCGACCAGGCCCGCTTCGGGGTTGGGGCGGGCGAGGTAGTAGCGGCCCTTGGTGGCCCAGGCGATCAGCGGGCACAGGGCCATGGCGAGGACCAGGGCGATGAACGGGCTGAACGCCTGCGCGTAGGAGCCGAACCAGCCGAAGAACGCGGCGATGGAGACGGCCGCGGCGACGCACATGGCGCCGAACCCGGCCGGGTTGACGGCGTACAGGTGGGCGCGCTTGAACTCGATGTGCCTGGGGCTCAACCCGAGCGGCTTGTTGATGACCAGGTCGGCGGTGACCGCGCCGATCCAGGCGATGGCCACGTTGGAGTAGAAGCCGAGCAGTGTGCCCAGCGCGCTGAACATGTCCAGTTCCATCAGCAGCAGCGCGATGCCGCAGTTGAGGAAGATGTACCAGACCCGTCCGGGGTGGCGGTGGGTGATCCGGGAGAAGAAGTTCGACCAGGAGAGCGAACCGGAGTACGCGTTGGTCGAGTTGATCTTGATCTGGGAGACCACCACGAACAGCCCGGCCACCGGCAGTGCGGCGGCGCCCAGCCAGGGCCGCAGCGACTCCACGTAGGGGGCGATCGGCTCCAGCGCCTTCGCCTCGCCGACCGCGCCGAGCGCGGCGAAGGCGAGCAGGGCGCCGCCGAGCTGCTTCAGCGCGCCGATCACCACCCAGCCGGGCCCGGCGGCCAGTACCGCGAGGTCCCAGCGCCGGGCGTTCGCGGTCGTCCGGGCGGGCATGAACCGCAGGTAGTCGGCCTGTTCGCCGATCTGGGCGATCAGCGACAGGGCCACGCCGGTGCCCAGCCCGAAGCCCATCAGGGTGAAGTCCGAGCCGACCCCGTGGGTGCCGCCGAAGGAGGCGAACTCCCGGTACGAGGACGGCGATTCGACCGCCAGGACGACGAACGGCGCGACCAGGCCGACGATCCACACCGGCTGCGTCCAGGACTGCATCCGGGCGATCCAGGCCATCCCCTTGAAGACGATCGGGATGACGATCAGGGTGGTCAGCAGGTAGCCGACGGGCAGCGGGACGTGCAGCACCTCGTGGAAGGCCTGCGCCATGATCGAGCCCTCGAGGGCGAAGAAGATGAAGGTGAAGCTCGCGTACACCAGCGAGGTCAGCGTCGAGCCGAAGTAGCCGAACCCGGAGCCCCGGGTCAGCAGATCCATGTCGACGCCGTTGGCCGCGCAGGCGCGGGCGATCGGGATGCCGGTCAGGAAGATGACCACGGCGGCGGTGAGGATCGCGGCCAGCGCGTTGGTGAAGCCGTACGACATGACGATGCCCGCGCCGATCGCGTAGTCCGCCAGGTAGGCGATCCCGCCGAGGGCGGTGGAGGCGACTGCCAGCGGCGACCAGCGGCGGAAGGAGTGCGGGGCGTAGCGGAGCGAGTAGTCCTCCAGGCTCTCGTCCGCCGCGGACCTGGCGTACGAGCGCCGCGGCCCCGCGGCAGGGGACGGAACCGGGGCGGGGGAGTGCGCGGGCGGGCTGCTGATCTCGGTCATCGCCGCTCCAGGGAGTCGGGTGCAGGTGACCGGAGGTTAGGGACGCGGTGTGAAGCCCGCGGTGCCCGCGCCGTTTCGCGCGGGTAACCCCTCGGTGCGGCGGGTGGGGACGGCTGCCGTAGGGTGTGCGCTCACCGATGCCGTGATCATGCAGGAAGTGGGTCGTTCGTGAGTGCCGTCAAGCCTGTCCGGGTGTCCTTCGGGGTGCTGCGGGAGCACCCGTCGCTGGTGGTCTTCCCGCTGCTGCAGGCCGGGGTGCTGGCGGTGGTCGGTTCGGGCGCGGCGCTGCCGGTGCTGCTCCGGGACGGGGCGCCGGACACGCTGTCGGTGGGTGACGCGGCCCTGCTGGGGGCCGGGTACCTGCTGGCGGGCTTCCTGCTCACCGTGTGCAGTGCGGCGATGGTGTGCGCGGTGGCCGCCGCACTGCGGGGCGAGCCGGTCCGGGTGGCGGGGGCCTTCCGGCAGGCCGCGGGGCAGTGGCGGCGGCTGCTGGCGTGGAGCCTGCTGAGCGCCACGGTCCTGATGCTGCTGCGGCAGTTGAACCGGGTTCCGGTGGTGGGCTGGCTGCTGGAGGAGCTGTTCGAGGCGGGCTGGAGCGTGGCCACGTACCTGGCGCTGCCAGCCATGGTGATCGACGGCCTGGGCGTGGTCGAGAGCACCCGCCGGTCGGCCCGGATGCTCAGGACGACGTTCTCGCGTCAGGTCTACGGCTCGGTCTGGATAGCCGTGCCTGTGCTCCTCTCGGCGCTGATCGGGTTCGTGGCCTTCATGCTCGGGGTGGAGTCGAACAGCCTCGCCCCGGCGGTCGCCGCCGGGGTGTTCGCGGCACTGCTGCTGGTGGCCGCGCTGCTCGCGGCGGCCACTGTCTCCGGGATCTTCCGGACGGTCCTCTACCGGGACGCGTCGGTCGCCTGAGGCTTGCGGCCGGCGCCGGGCGGGCCGGCGAAGGCCTGGGCGATGGGGAGCCAGGTCTGGGCGGTGGGGCCGGTGGCGGTGAGGGCGAGGTCGTCGCGGTGGCGGCGCTGGGTGGCGAGGAGGCAGAAGTCGAGGGCGGAGCCGGTGACCCGGTCGCCCGCGTCGTCGGGGCCCCAGGTCCACAGGTCGCCGCCGGGGGAGCGGAGTTCGACCCGGACGGGGGCCTCGGGGGCGGGCAGGCCGTGGGCGGCGAAGGCGAAGCCGAGGGTGCGCACGGAGAGGTGCGCGATGTGGCGCAGCCGGTCGGTGGGTTCGCGGGTGGCGCCGAGGGCGTCGGCGACGTCCTGGCCGTGGGCCCAGGTCTCCATCAGGCGGGCGGTGGCCATCGAGGGGGCCTTCATCGGCGGCCCGAACCAGGGCAGCCGGGTGTCGGCGGGGACGGCGGCGAGGGCGGCGAGCAGGTCCTCGCGTCCGGTGCGCCAGCGGTCGAGGAGTTCGGCGGGCGGTTCGCCGACGCCTTCGGCGGCGCCGCGGTCGACGGCGCCGAGGCCGTCGGTGAACTCCCGTCCCAGGGCGGCGGCGAAGCCTTCGGGGTCGCGGGCGGCCAGCAGGGACCAGCGGTCGGTCCAGGCGAGGTGGGAGAGCTGGTGGGCGACGGTCCAGCCGGTGGCGGGTGTCGGGGTGGCGAGCCCGGCGGCGTCGAGCGGGTCGACCAGGCGGTCCAGGTCGGCGTTCTCGGCGCGCAGGTCGTCGAGCAGGGCGGTCAGGTCTGCCACGGTGGTTCGTCCTCTCCGGAAGGTCGCACGCCATTCCTACCAGTCGGGAACACCGGTGAGTAGGGTGCGCGGGAATGCTGGTGGGGGCGGCTGTCGCGTGTGAGAATCGGCGCCGTGACCGGGGCGTACGGCATCTCTTCCGCGGCGGCCGCGCTCGATGGCGAGGCGGCCGCGCTGGTCCGGGCTGCGGTGCTGGGCGATCTGGCCCGCCGGGTGGTGGCGGAGTGCGGGGCGGACGTCGGCCTGGTGGGCGTGCCGGACCGGGCGGACCGGCCGGGCCGGATGGTGCTGCGGCACTGGGCGGGTACCCGGGCGGTGCTGCTGCACGACCTGGACGTGCCGATCGGCACCGGTCTGGGCGGCCGTGCGCTGGCCGAGCGGGCGCCCAGCTGGGTGCCGGACTACCGGGCGGCGAGCACCATTTCGCACCACTACGACGCCGCGGTCGCGGCCGACGACCTGTACGCGATGCTGACCGTCCCGCTGGTGCAGGACGGGGCGGTGCACGGGGTGGTGTACGCCTCGATGCGGTCGGTGGTGCCGTTCGGCGACGTGCGGATCGCGTCGGTGGCGCGGCTGGCCGCGACGGCGACCCGGGCGCTGGCCTGGGCCGGCCCGCCGAGACCGGCGGCGGGTCGGCAACCGAGGCTGACACCAAGGGAGTTGGAGGTGGTCCGGTGGGCGGCGACCGGCCGGTCCAACCCGGAGATCGCCGCCCAGCTCGGCCTGACCCGCAACACGGTGACCGGCTACCTGAAGGACGCCATGCACAAGGTCGGCGCCCGCAACCGGACCGAACTGGCCCTGCGGGTGCGGGAGACCGGCCTGGTCAGTTGACCTTGCGGTCGCGGCCGGTCCAGTACGGCTCGCGCAGCCGGAACTTCTGCAGCTTGCCGGTGGCGGTGCGGGCCAGCTCGTTGCGGAACTCCACCGAGGTCGGCGCCTTGTAGCCGGCCAGCCGCTGCTTGCAGTGCGCGATCAGCCCGGCCTCGTCGACAGCGTGGCCCTCGCGGAGCACCACCAGGGCCTTGACGGTCTCGCCCCACTTCTCGTGGGGCACGCCGATCACCGCGACCTCGGCGACCGCCGGGTGGTCGTACAGGCAGTCCTCCACCTCGATCGAGGAGACGTTCTCGCCGCCGCTGATGATGACGTCCTTCTTGCGGTCGGAGATGGTCAGGTAGCCGTCGGTCAGGGTGCCGCCGTCGCCGGTGTGGAACCAGCCGTCGCGCAGTGCCTCGCCGGTCGCGGCGGGCTGGTCCCAGTAGCCCTCCAGCACGGTGTTGGACCGGGCCACCACCTCGCCCTGTCCGTCGACCTTCAGCTCGGTGCCGAGCGCGGGCGCGCCCGCCTGCACCAGCTTCTCGGCCCGTTCGACGGCGGGCAGCGCGTCCCACTCGGCGCGGCCGCGGTTGACGGTGAGCACCGGGGAGGTCTCGGTCAGGCCGTAGATCTGCATGAACTCCCAGCCCAGCTCGGACTCCATCCGCTGCACCATGGAGGTCGGCGGCGGCGCCCCGGCGACGATCATGCGGACCCGGTCCCGGCCGGGGACCGGCCCGTCCCAGTCCGCGGCGGCGTCCAGCACCATGGCGACCACGGCGGGCGCACCGCACAGGAAGGTCACCCCGTGCCGCTCGACCCGGCGCAGGATCTCCGCGCCGTCGACCTTGCGCAGCACCACGTGCTGCGCGCCGAGGCCGGTGAGCGAGAACGGCAGCCCCCAGCCGTTGGCGTGGAACATCGGCAGGGTGTGCAGGTACACGTCCCGGTCGCTCGCGCCGAAGTGCAGGCCCATCAGCACCGCGTTCAGCCACAGGTTGCGGTGGGTCAGCTGAACGCCCTTGGGGCGGGCGGTGGTTCCGCTGGTGTAGTTGACGGTGGCGGTGTCGTTCTCGCCGATCGCGTGCCGCACCGGCTCCCGGTCGAAGTCGTACAGCAGGGCGTCGCTCTCCGCGCCGAGCACGAAGCGGTGCTTCACCGCGACCCCGGCCAGCGCCTCGTCCAGCTCGGGGTCGACCAGCAGCACCGAGGCGCCGGACTGCTCGACGATGTACGCGACCTCCTCGGCACGCAGCCGGAAGTTGACCGGCACCAGGATCCGGCCGTGGCCGCTCACCCCGTACAGCGAGGTCATCAGGCGCGCCGAGTTGTGCGAGACGACGGCGACCCGCTCGCCGGGGCCGACACCGAGCCGGTCCAGCCCGGCGGCCTGCGCCCGGGCCAGTTCGGCCATCCGCCGGTAGCTGACCTCGCCCCAGGAGGCGGCCGGCTGGACGGGCTCGTCGACGATCCCGATCCGGTCGCCGTAGACCTGCTCGGCCCGGTCGAGGAAGTCCATCACGGTGAGTGGAGTCTGCATGCGGTCACTGTGCCCGCCGCACCCCGGCCCCAACACCCCCGATCGGGGGTGCCGCCCGCCGTCCGGGTGACAGGTGCCGCCTCCCGTGCCCGGGCCGCGGTCCGTGGTACCTCTTGGGGCGGGGGCCGAGCGGAGAGGCGGGCTGCGGATGGTGTCGATCGCCGTCGTCGGGGCCAACGGGAACATCGGGCGGTGCCTGGTCACCGAGGCGCTGGCCCGCGGGCACCGGGTCACCGCGGTGGTCCGCGACCCGGACCGCTACCAGGGCCTGGCGATGGAGGTGCTGCCCGGCGACGTGCTGGAGCCCGAGGACGTGGCCCGGGTGGCGGCCGGGCAGGACGCCCTGGTCAGCGCGGTCGGCGGCGGCCGGGTGGTCGCCGACGCGGCCCGCTCGCTGGTCGCGGGCCTGCGCGAACTGGACGACGCCGCACCGCGGTTGCTGGTGGTCGGTGGCGCGGGCAGCCTGCTGGTGGGCCCCGGCGTCCGGGTCTGGGACGACCTCGGCCTGCCCGCCCCGCTGCGCCGGACCATGCACGCGCACGGCGAGGCGCTGGAGTACCTGGAGACCGTCGCCGACCTGGCGTGGACCGTGCTCAGCCCGGCCGAGCTGCTCGAACCGGGCGCGCGCACCGGCCGCTACCGCACCGGCACCGACCACCTGATGGTCGGCGCCGACGGACGCAGCCGGATCACCGTCGCGGACTACGCGGTCGCCCTGGTGGACGAGCTGGAGAACCCGCGCCACCTGGGCGAACGCTTCACCGTCGGGTACTAGGCGAACGCTTCACCGTCGGGTACCGGAGGTCGCTATCCGAGCTGGATCGAGCGCTTGGCGAGGCCCATCCAGAAGCCGTCGATCACGCTGCGCTGCTCGCCGAGGTCGGCCTCGCCCGCGCCGAGGGTGACGAACAGCGGGGCGAAGTGCTCGGTGCGCGGGTGGGCGAGCCGCCCGGCGGGGGCCTTGTGCTCGAAGTCGAGCAGCGCGTCGAGGTCGCGGGCCTCCAGCGCGCGGCGCCCCCAGTCGTCGAACTCGGCCATCACGGAGCTGACCCGGCCCTCCATCGAGAGGGCGCGCAGGTTGTGGGTGAAGAAGCCGCTGCCGACGATCAGGACGCCCTCGTCGCGCAGCGGGGCGAGCTTGCGGCCGATCTCCATCAGCTTCCGCGGGTCGAGGGTGGGCAGCGAGACCTGGAGCACCGGGATGTCGGCGTCCGGGAACATCTCCACCAGCGGGACGTACGCGCCGTGGTCCAGGCCCCGGTCGGGGATGTCCTGGACGGGGGTGCCGGCGCCGCGCAGCAGCTTGCGGACGTCCTCGGCGAGCCGCGGCGCGCCGGGCGCGGCGTACTGCACCTGGTAGTAGTGCTCGGGGAAGCCCCAGAAGTCGTAGACCAGCGGCACGGTGGTGGTGGCGCCGAGGGCGAGCGGCGCCTCCTCCCAGTGGGCGGAGACCATCAGGATCGCCTTGGGGCGCGGCAGGTCGGCGGACCAGGCGGCGAGCTGGCCGGGCCAGACCGGGTCGTCGGCGAGCGGCGGCGCGCCGTGCGAGAGGTAGAGCGCGGGCATGCGCTCGGGGGCGGCGGCGGTGCTCATCGTCTCCTCCGGATGGTTCAAATTTGAACTGACACTGTCGACGGTACACCTGAGTTCGAATTTGAACAACAGGAGTAGAGTGGGGCCCATGACCGAACCCCGCTGGCTCAACGAGAACGAGATGGCCGCCTGGCGCGGGTTCGTCGCCGCCACCAACCTGGTCGCGCGCCACCTGGAGCGGCAGCTCAAGGACGACGCGGGCCTCTCGCACACCCAGTACGAGATCCTGGTCCAGCTCTCCGCCCAGCCCGACGGCTCGCTGCGGATGACCGACCTCGCGGACCGGCTGATCACCTCCAAGAGCGGCCTGACCTACCAGGTCACCCAGTTGGAGAAGGCGGGCCTGGTGGCCCGCCGCTCCTGTCCCAGCGACGTCCGGGGCGTCTTCGCCGAGATCACCGACCAGGGCTGGGAGGCCCTGCGCGAGGCCGCGCCCGGTCACGTCGCCGCCGTCCGCGAGGCGCTGATCGACGTCCTCACCCCCGAGCAGCTCACCGCCCTCGCGGACAGCCTCGGCACGGTCAGCGACCGGCTGCGGGCCAACGACCGCTGAGCGCCGGCGGCCGCTGAGTGCCGGCGACCGACCGCTGCGCCCCGCGCGGGCCGAGGGTCGCCGATCCCCGCCGCGGCCTCAGTCGACCACGGCCGCCCGGACGCACAGCACGTCCGGCAGGTGCGAGGTCAGCAGCGACCAGCTGTCGCCCTCGTCCGCCGAGCCGTACACCTCGCCGTTGCGGTTGCCGAAGTACACGCCGGCCGGCTCCCCGTCGTCGGTGCACAGCGCGTCGCGCAGCACCACGCCGTAGTGGTCCTCGGCGGGCAGGCCGGTGCTCAGCGGCTGCCAGCTGCCGCCCGCGTCGCGGGTGCGGTACACCCGGCAGCGGTGGTCGACCGGCAGCCGGGCGTAGTCGGCCTCCAGCGGGAAGAGGTAGGCGGTGCCGGCGGTCCGCGGGTGGGCGGCCAGGCCGAAGCCGAACGAGGCGGGCAGGTCGTCGGCGATCGAGGTCCAGCTGCGCCCGGCGTCGTCGCTGCGGTAGACCCCGCCGTGGTTCTGCAGGTACAGCCGGTCCGGGTCGCCGCCGTCCACCGCGACCTTGTGCACGCACTGCCCGAACTCCGGGTACTCGTCCGGCAGGAACTCCGCGCGGATCCCGGTGTTGGACGGCGCCCAGCTCGCCCCGCCGTCCGCCGAGCGGTACACCCCGCCGGTGGAGACGGCCACCGTCAGCGCCCGCGGGTCGCGCGGGTCGGTGACGATGGTGTGCATGCCCTGGCCGCCGAACCCGGCGTCCCACTCGGCGCGTTGCGGGTGGTCCCAGAGCGCGTCGACCAGCTCGAAGCTCTCCCCGCCGTCGGCGGAGCGGAACAGCGCGGCGGGCTGGGTGCCCGCGTACACCACGCCCGGCGCCTCCGGCCCGGCCGGGTGCAGCTGCCACACCCGCTCCAGCGAAGTCCCGGTCCGCTCCGGGAACTTGACGGCCGGTCGGGCCGGCTCCCGCCAGTTCGCCCCCAGGTCGTCCGACCACCAGACCGACGGGCCCCAGTGGCTGCTGTCCGCGCCGGCGAGCAGCCGCGTCCGGCCGCCGCGGCGGTCGATGCCCACCGAGTAGACCGCGTTCATCGGGAAGTGCGGCCCGGAGAACTCCCACTTCACCCGGTCGGGGCTGCGCCCCAGGAACAGGCCCTTCTGCGTTCCGACAGCCAACAGCACTTCCGGCATGGCGACTTCCCACCTGGATCGACGGACGGGCCCCCGGCCGCCAGTCTCCTCCCGGCGGCCGGGCGTCGCACGTTACCGCGCCGCACCGACAGCCCCGATTGCGTCGCTCAGACCGTCAGCAGGTCCGCCGCGGCCTGCGGGTCGTTCTCCCGCATCCGCCGCTGCGGCCGCCGGACCAGCAGGTAGGCCACGCCCGCCAGGCCCACCGCGCCGATGCCGAGCAGCGCCGCCCACACCTGGTACCAGGGCGCCCCCGGCGGTGCCAGTACCGCGCGCGGCCAGCAGATGTTGACCACCTCCAGGCCGGTCCACAGCACCGCCAGCACGTTCAGCGGGGTGCCGAGGCGCCCGTACGAGACCTCGCCCGCCGGGCGCCAGGTGCCGCGCAGCCGGGCCGTCAGGGCGGCGACGCAGAGCAGGAAGAACGGCAGGAAGGTGGCGGCCGTGCCGAAGGTGATCAGGCTGCCGATCGCGGTGGACTCCAGGCCCAGCGGCAACGCCGCGCAGCTGATCACGGTGGCGGCGACCAGGCCGCCGATCGGCGCCTGCTGCCGGTTGACCCGGCGGACCTTGTCGGCGAACGGGAACACCCCGTCCCGGGCCAGCGAGTAGAGGCCGCGGGCCGCGCCGCCCTGCGAGGCCATCAGGCAGGCGGTGAAGCTGACCAGCACCACCACCACGAAGGGCTTGGCCGACCAGTCGCCGAACCCGGTGGTGACCGCCGTGGTCACCGGGTCCAGGTCGGTGCCGGCCACCACGGCGGCCGGGTCCGGGTGGGCCAGGGCCACCGACACCGCGTTCAGGATCACCACCGCGCCGACGCTGAGCAGCGCCCAGCGCATCGCCCGGGGCACCTGGCGGGCGGCGTCCCTGGTCTCCTCGGCGGTGGACACGCACGCGTCGAAGCCGATGAACGCCCAGCCGCCGACCGCGACCACCGCCAGGAACGCCGCCGCGCCGCCGGTGCCGTTCGCCGCCGGGGCGTCCAGGGTGTCCAGCAGCAGGCCGAAGCCGTGCTCGCGGAAGAACAGCAGCAGCGCCAGCCCCACCCCGACCGAGGCGACCACCTCCGCGGCGATCCCCAGCGAGACGAACCGGCGCAGCAGGTCGATGCCGTACGCGTTCACCAGGGTGCAGAACAGCATGAAGCCGACCGCGGTGAGCACCAGCTGCGGCGGGGTCGGGACGGCGCCGAACAGTGCGAAGAACCACGGTGCGGCCAGGTACGCCACCGTGGTGTTGGCGAACATCACTGCGAACTGCCACATCCAGCCGGTCAGCCAGGCGAAGGACGGGCCGACCAGCCGGCGGCTCCACTGGTACGCGCCGCCCGCCAGCGGCCACTGCGAGGCCAGCTCGGAGTAGACCCCGACCACCAGCAGCTGCCCCAGCAGGCAGACCGGCAGGGCCCACACCCAGGCGCCGCCGTCCACCGCCATGCCGACCTGGGCCACCGCGTACAGGCCCACCACCGGGGAGACCACGGCGAAGCCCATCGAGATGTTGCCGAGGACGCCGAGGCTGCGGCGCAGTTCCTGCCGGTAGCCGAGGGCGGCCAGCCGGTCGCCGTCGGTTCTGCGGTCAGTGTCGGGAGCGTCGTTCATGCCGGGTCACCTCGCCGTTCCGTTAAAACTAACTTTGTTAGTCCGGGACGGTAGCCGCTCCCGGCCGGAAGCGGAAGACACCGACACCAGGCTGTAACGTGACCCGTCGGGAACACGGGCCACGGAGGGGCGGGAACGGTGGGGCGACCGAGCAGGGCGCTGCTGAGCAGGGAGATCATCGCGGCGGCCGCCCTCGACCTGGTCGACCGCGACGGCCCCGGCGCGCTCACCATGCGCGCCCTCGCCGACCGGCTCGGCGTGAAGGCCGCCTCGCTCTACAACCACGTCGCCGGCAAGGACGAGCTGCTCGACGCGCTCGCCGAACTCGTCAACGCCGAGATCGACCTCACCCCGCTGGACGACCCCGACCGCCGCGCCGGCTTGGCCGCCTACGCCCGCGGCTACCGCGCGGTCTTCCTGCGCCACCCCCACACCATCGCGCTGCTCGCCCGCCGCCGGGTCGAGGCCGGCCGCCAGCTGCTCACCTACGACGCGCTGCTCGCCGCCCTGGTCCGGGCCGGCCTCGACCCGGCCGACGCCGCCGAGACCGCAGCCGCGCTCGACTACCTGGTCCTCGGCTCCGCGCTGGAGACCTTCACCGCCGGCTTCGCCCGCGACGCCGCCGACTACCGCCCCGGCTACCCCGCCCTCGCCGACGCGCTGGAGGCCTCCGCGGCCCGCGGCCCCGGCCTCGACGACCGCGGCTTCGAACTCGCCCTGCGGCTGCTGCTCGCCCGGGTCTGACCGCGCCGCCCGAGAGGCACGGCCGGAACGCGAACGGGCGCCCGGCCGTCGGCGTGCGACGGCGCGGGCGCCCGCGGGGGAGCGGTGCCGGTCGGGCTACTCGGCGGCGGCCGCCGCCTTCTGCTCGGCGACGTTGGCGTGCACCTCGGACATGTCCAGCGCCCGGGCCTGCTTGATCAGGTCCTCCAGGGCCGGCTCCGGCAGCGCGCCGGGCTGCGCGAACACCAGCACGCCCTCGCGGATGATCGCCAGCGTCGGGATCGACCGGATCTCGAACGCCGCCGCCAGCTCCTGCTGCGCCTCGGTGTCCACCTTCGCGAAGGTGATGTCGGTGTGCTTGTCGGAAGCACGCTCGAAGATCGGCCCGAACATCCGGCACGGACCGCACCACGCCGCCCAGAAGTCGATCAGGACGAACCCCTTGCCGTCCTCGCCCTGGACCACCTCGTCGAAGTTGTCCTTGGTCAGCTCGACCGTGCTCATCAGCTTCCACCTGCCCTTCGGGAGTCTGTCCGGTGGCGTCAACGGCACCGGCCGCCAGGCTATTCCGTGCCCCGTTGAACCCCGCCGCCGTCCGGCGCGTACCCCCGGGTGGACGGGTGCACACCGCGCCCGTCGACAGCCCAGGGACGCACCATGACGCGCAGCACTCCCACCCACGCCGTCAAGCTCGCCCGCGTCGCCGCCGGGGTCGCGGCCGTCGCCGCCCTGGCCGCGGGCTGCGGCTCCGGCGGCAGTTACGGCGGCAGCTCCGGCAGCAGCAGCGGCTCCCCGCCCGCCTCGACGGCCCCCGCCCAGCAGCCCGCCCTGACCACCGCCGACACCCCGCTCGGCACCGTGGTCACCGACGGCCAGGGTCACACCCTCTACCGCTTCGACAAGGACACCAACGCCCCGTCCGTGTCGAACTGCACCGGCACCTGCGCCACCACCTGGCCGCCCGCCGCCGGTGGCGCGAACCCGCAGCTCAAGGGCATCGACGCCAAGCTGGTCTCCACGGTCACCCGGGCCGACGGCACCCAGCAGCTCACCCTGGACGGCTGGCCGCTCTACCGGTACGCCGCCGACACCAAGCCCGGCGACACCAAGGGCCAGGGCGTGAACGGCATCTGGTTCGCGGCCACCCCGACCGGCGCCAAGGCCGGCACCGGCACCCAGCCCGCGACCCCGCCGCCCGCGAGCCCCAGCGGCGGCTACGGCTACTGACCCGGAGGGTGCGGCGGGCCCGGAAGGTGAGGCGGGCCCGGAAGGTGCGGCGCGGGCGCCCGCGCCGCACCCCTGTGGTTATCGACCGCGGACGCCCCCGACTTGAGGGGCCCGGCGGGGGAGGCCCCGCTTCCTGTCGACCCGGGAGGAGCAGGTGCGCGAGGATGGCGCCGTGACCGAGCATCCACGCCCGGCCGGTCACCCCGGTCGCGGCGGGCCGCCCGGCGCCGTGCCGGACGAGGAGCTGATGCGGGCGCTGTACCGCGAGCACGCCGGACCGCTCTTCGGCCACGTCCTGCGACTGGTCGCGGGCGACCGGCAGCGCGCCGAGGACGTGGTGCAGGAGACGATGCTGCGCGCCTGGCGCACCATCGACCGCCTGGACACCACCCGCGAGAGCCTGCGCCCCTGGCTGGTGGCGGTCGCCCGGCGGATCGTGATCGACGGCCACCGCCGCCGGCTCGCCCGCCCCCGCGAGGTGGACCCGGCACCGCTCGCCGGCCTCCCCGCCGAGGACGGGCTCGATCGGGTGCTGCGCCTGATGACCGTGGCCGACGCCCTCGGCGACCTCACCGACGCCCACCGCGAGGTGATCGTGGAGACCTACTTCAAGGGCCGGACCGTCGACGAGGCGGCCGACCTGCTCGGCATCCCGCCGGGCACCGTGAAGTCGCGGATCTTCTACGCGCTGCGGGCCCTGCGGCTCGCACTCGAGGAACGAGGGGTGACACCGTGACACCGCGCCCGGAGGACCACCACGACGCGGCCGCGTACGCGCTCGGCGTCCTCTCCCCGGACGACCGCGGACGCTTCGAACGGCACCTCGCCGGCTGCCCGCGCTGCGCCGCCGAACTGGACGGCCTCGCCGCCCTCACCCCGCTGCTGGCCGACCTGGCCGCCGAGTCCGGGCCGGAGCCGCTGCCCGAACCCCGCCCGCAGCTGCTGGACCGGCTGGTCGCCGAGGTGACCGCCGCCCGCCGCAGGGGCCGGATCCGCCGGCTGGCGCTGGCCGCCTGCGCCGCCGTCCTGGTCGTCGGCGGTCCGGCCGCCACCTGGGCGCTCACCCAGCCGACCGCCCAGGTCGCGGTCGCCCAGCAGCAGTTCACCGCCACCGACCCTGGCACCGGCGTCTCGGCCTCGATCGGCGTGGCCCCCCGGGCCTGGGGCAGCGAGGTCACCCTCGCGCTCGGCGGCGCCCGCGGGCCGCTCGCCTGCGAGCTGGTGGCCGTCGCGCCGGACGGCGCCCGGCAGACCGTCACCACCTGGTCGGTCCCGGCCGACGGCTACCGGGACGGGCCGGTGCGCACCACCGGCGGCGCGGCGCTGGGCCCGTCCGGCATCGACCGCTTCGAGGTGCGCACCCTGGACACCGGCCGCCTCCTGGTCGCCGTCCCGGCCCACGGCTAGCGCGCGGCCGCGAGGCGGCGCAGGGTGCGGCCGCAGTGCCGGGCGTACTGGTGCTGGAGGAACGGGACGAGCGGCCCGGCGAGCCGGGTGTACCAGCGGCCGGGGCGGCTGAAGGCGGTCACCGTGAACCACACCTTGCCGTCGGGGGCCAGCTCCACCTGGAACACCTCCTCGCCGCACTCGGGGTGGCCGGCCAGCGTCCCGTACGAGAAGCCGATCCGGTCGCTCTCGTACGCGGTCCACACCACCCGGCACGGTGCGCCGACCCGCAGCGGGCCGACGCCGATCGCGCAGCGGACCGGCAGCCCGACCTCGGCGCGGGCGCCGTCGGTCTCGACGTGGACGCCGGCCTCCCGGTGCATCCGGAAGGTGGTGACGGCCTCCCCGGCCGCCTCCAGCACCTCGCGGCCGTGGCCGATCAGCGCGCGGTGGTGGAGGTGGTTGTAGCCGGCGGGGAGCGGGCCGGGCCGGGTGACGGCGCCGACCTCGGGGTAGTTGTGCGCGGTGTTCATCGGTGGGTCTCCGGTCGGTGGGCGAGACGGCGCCAGGCGAGGACGGCGCACAGGGCGAAGCCGAGTGCGTTGCCCAGGCCGTGGGTGGCGGCCATCCAGGTCAGGGTGGGGTGGGGCAGGTCGGCGGCCTCGCCGGCCGCCCACCACAGGGCGAGCAGCATGGTGGCGGCGAGCACGGCCGAGGAGGTGGCGAGCAGGACGGCGGTGAGCCGGTCGGGCGCGCGGTGGCGCAGGTCGCGCCAGCCGATCAGCCCGACCAGCCACATGCCGGCGGTGAGGACCAGCGCGCCGAGCAGCTCGGCCCAGTCGTCGACGAAGTAGCCGGCGAGGACGAGCAGGGTGCCGGCGGGGACGCTGAGCGCGGCCCAGCGGGCGGCGGCCCGGTCGGGGGCGGCGCGGCAGACCAGTCCGGCGACCAGGGCGGCGGTGAAGCCGGCGAAGTGGAAGTGCGGCACGGTGAGCGCCAGGATGTCGAGGTCGAAGCCGAGCAGCCGGTGGCCGGAGCGTTCGGCGACCAGGGCGAGGCCGGCGACGGACGGCGCGGCGAGCGCGGTGACGGCGGCGAGCTCCCGGCAGAGGTCCGCCGGTCCGGCGGCCCGCCGCAGGGCGGCGGCGCGGCGGAGCGCGAGCACCGCGAGCAGGGCGGTGGCGGCGGCGTAGCAGGCGGCGAGTGCGGTGGCGAGCGGTCCGCGCGGCAGCCAGAGGCAGACCGCGCCGGGTGCGGCGAGCAGCGGCCACCACCGGGCGAGCCGGGCGGCGGGCCCGTCGAGCAGGCCGAGGCCGAGCGGCAGCACGACCAGCATGCCGAGCAGCACGATGAGGTCGACCAGAATGGTCATCGGGGGTCCCCCGTGGTCGAACGTTCCGTTGAACGTGTTCAAATCGAAGCGTCGCCGACTCTACCCCGGCGAATTGAACATGTTCAACATCGGGGTGGGCTGGACCCCGGGCGGGTCGGCGCGCACGCTGGAATGACCGGAACGCCGGACCCGCACCCCGGAGGTGGCGGCCATGCACACGCTCGTCGGATGGCACATCGAGATGGAGTTCCAGGAGGACGGCGACCGGACGAAGGCCGCCGCCATGGTCCGCCTCGCGGACGGCACCGAACTCCGCGCCCACGGCTACAGCACCCGCCACCATGCCGACGCCCCGCAGCTGCGGGTCGGCGAAGAGGTGGCCGGCGCGCGGGCGCTCAACGAACTCGCCATGCAACTGCTGACCAAGGCCCACGGAGAGCTGAAGGGCAGGTCCCCCGACTCCCCGCTGATGTGACCCGCCCCACCGGCTGAGCGGGCCCCCGGCCGTCCGGCGGCCCGGTCTACCCGGCCTCGACGGGCGCGGCGGCCGGAACGGCCGTGCCCGGCCGCCGGGTGCGCTCCGCCCAGCGCGCCGCGGGCGCCATCGCCGCGCCCGCGGCGACGAAGACCCCGCCCAGCACCAGCCAGCCGGGCGGGCCCCAGCCGAGCACCAGCGTGGTCAGCAGCGCCGGGCCGAGCGTCCTCGCCACGGCCACCCCGGTCCCGAAGAAGCCCTGGTACTGGCCCTGCCGGTCGGCCGGGGCCAGACCGAAGCCGATCTCCCACGCACCCGACGCCAGCATCATCTCGCCGAGCACCTGGACCGCGCCCGCCGCCGCCAGCACCCCGGCCGCCGCCCAGCCCGAACCGCCCGCCGCCGAGGCCGCGAACCCCGCACAGGACAGTCCCAGCAGCAGCCCCGCCCGGCGCACGTACCGGCCGGCCGAGCCGACCGACGTCACGCCCCGGGCCACCCGCACCTGGAACGCCACCACGCTCAGCGTGTTCAGCACCAGCAGCGCGGCCGCCGTCCAGTCCGGCGCCGCCGTCCAGCGGACCACCCACAGCGGGAGGACCAGCGACAGCAGCGGCATGTACAGCAGCATCACCGCGTTGATCAGCGCCACCAGCGCGTACGGGCGGTCCCGCAGCACCGCGAGCCTCGGCTCGCCGGGCGAGGGCGGCACCGGCGGGACGGCCGGCAGCCGCAGCAGCAGGACGGCCGCCAGCAGGAAGCTCGCCGCGTCCAGCCCGAAGACCGTCAGGTACCCGGCGCGGGTGTCGACGTGCAGCGCCACGCCGCCCATCGCGGCACCCACCGCGAGGCCCGCGTTCACCGTCGACTGCAGGTACGCCCGGATCTCCGTCCGCCGCTCCGGCTCCACCAGACCCGCCAGCAGCGCCTGCCGGGCCGCCGACAGGCCGGTCTGCACGCAGCCGTACACCACCGCCGCCAGCACGAACCCGGCGAACGAACCCACCGCCAGGAACACCGTCACCGCGACCGCGGTGGCCACCGCGAGCAGCACCGCCGTGCCGCGCGGGCCGCGCCGGTCCGCCAGGTGCCCCAGCGGCACCCCGGCGAACGCGCCCACCGCCCAGCCCACCGTCAGTCCGACACCCACCTGCGACGCCGACAGCCCCACCACCCGGGTGAAGTACAGCGCCGAGGTCACCAGGTACGCGCCGTCGCCCAGTGCGCTCGCCAGCTGTGCCCCGGCCAGCCGCCGCCCCACCCCCGCGGGCGGTATCAGCCTGCTCCCCATCCCGGCCCCCGTCCCGGCCCGCCCCCGGGCCGCAAGTGATCGACGCTCAGCGTAGGCCGTCTCCCACGGGTCACGCCGCGCGTTCGCCGCCGGAGCACGCACGCCTCCGGCTCCCGGCCGGGCGGTGCCCGACGCACGGCCTCCGGCCGGGGGAGCGCCCGCCGGTCCGCCGTGATCCGGACGGGTCGGCCCGGGCCGTGCGACCGTCCCCGGGTCAGTGGCCGGGGAGGCGGTTGTCGGCGGCGAGGATGTTTCCGTGCTCCGGTGCGCCGGTCAGGCGGCGCAGGTCGCCGACGGCGGGGTCGGAGATCGAGACCGTCAGGGTGTACGGCGGCTGCCCGGTGACCGTGCCGTTCGGGTCGGCCGGCGGGACCAGCCGCTGCTGGACCGCGTGGCCGTCGAAGCCGGGGCAGAGTGCCTCGACCGGCAGGGTCACGGTGGCGGAACCGCCGTTGTCCGGGCCGACCCGGACCGTCCCGCCCCGGCCGCGCGGGGTCGTGTCGCTGACCGTGACCGGCAGGTGGTGCGCTCCGCCGACCAGCCCGTCCGGGCCCTCGATCTCCACGGCCACGCCTTCCGGGCCGAGCGGCGCGGAGAGCTCCAGCAGGTGGTGGGAGCCCGCACCGAGCAGGAGGGCGAAGGTGTAGTGCCCCGGGTCGTCGCCGCCGAGCGACATGAAGCCGTACGAGCCGAGTTGCAGCTCCGGGCCGGCCGCGGCCTCGTCCTGCTCGGCGTACCCGACGGGCACCGGCGCGGCGGTGGACGGCAGGGGGAAGTGGTGGAAGTCCTTCTGCCCGCAGTGGCTGCCGTCGGAGACGCCGCCGCCGGGCAGCGGGACGTCGGCCGTCGGGCGCGGCGAGGCCTGGGCGGCCCGGTCCCGCAGCCCGGCCAGGCCGTTGATCAGGCCGAGCTGCGGGCCGGCCAGCACGGTCAGCGCGGTCACCGCGACCACCACGGCCGCCAGCACCACCTGCCACGGCCTGGCCCGGCGCCGCCGGCCGAGGTCCGCGGCCGGGCGGACGTCCGTCGGCGACCAGCGGCGGCCGCCCGGGTCGACCGGGGGCTCGACCCGCCAGCGGGCGGTGAGCATCCGGGTGCGGGCCGAGGGCTCCTGAACGGCGGCGCCGCGGACGAACGACTCGTCGAGGACGAGCCCGTCGAACGGGTCGCCGTCCGGCTCGGGCCGCCCGTCGGGACGCGGATCCGGATCATCGGCTATCGGCACCGCGCCAGTATGCCCGCAGCCCCCGACAGGCCCGCACGCGGTGTCAGGAGACCCCGTCCGCCAGGTCGGTGAGCGGGACGGCCGGGTCGGCGAGGCGTCCGGCGTCGACCGGTCGGCCGGAGCGGCACAGCGCGCGGATCGGGTCGACGACGTCCCAGACGTTGACGTTCATCCCGGCCAGCACCCGGCCGTCGGCGGCCAGCCAGAAGGCGATGAACTCCCGGCCCGCGACGTCGCCGCGGAACACCACCCGGTCGTAGCCGCCGGGCTCGGCGTAGCCGGTGTACTCCATGCCGAGGTCGTACTGGTCGGTGAAGAAGTACGGCACCCGGTCGTACACCGCGTCCAGGCCGAGCATCGACCTCGCGGCGACCGCGGGCTGGTTGAGCGCGTTCGCCCAGTGCTCCACCCGGATCGGCCGGCCGTACAGCGGGTGGAAGGCGTTGGCGACGTCGCCCGCGGCGAACACGTCCGGGTGCGAGGTGCGCAGGTGCTCGTCGGTGCGGACGCCGTTGTCCACCGCCAGGCCGGCGGCCTCCGCCAGCCCGGTGTCGGGGGAGATGCCGACACCGACCACCACCGCGTCGGCGGGCACCGCGGTGCCGTCGCCCAGCAGCACCGCGTCCGGCCGGATCTCCGCGACCTGGACGCCGAAGCGCAGGTCCACGCCGTGGGCCCGGTGCAGGTCCGCGAAGACCTGCGCCACCTCGCGGCCGAGCACCCGCAGCAGCGGCAGCTCCGCCGCCTCCAGCACGGTGACCTCGCAGTCCGCCGCCCGGGCCGCGGCCGCCGCCTCCAGCCCGATCCAGCCCGCGCCGACGATCACCACCCGGGCGCCCGGCCGGAACGCGGCGCGCAGCCGGTCGCTGTCCTCCACCCGGCGCAGGTACAGCACGTGCTCGGCGTCCCCGCCCGGCACCGGGATCCGGCGCGGCGAGGAGCCGGTCGCCAGCAGCAGCCGGGCGAAGCCGAGCCGCTCGCCGCCCGCCAGGGCGACCGTCCGGGCGGCCGGGTCGACGGCGGTCACGGTGGTGGACAGCCGCAGGTCCACGTCGTGCTCGCGGTACCAGTCCGCCGGGTGGACGAAGATCTTCTCCCGCCCGGCCCTGCCCAGCAGGTAGTCCTTGGACAGCGGCGGCCGCTCGTACGGGCGCTCGCCCTCCTCGCCGATCAGCACCACCGGCCCCGCGTGGCCCTCCGCGCGCAGCGCCTCGGCGGCCTTGGCGCCCGCCAGGCTCGCCCCCACGATCACGAACGCGTCATCCATGCCGTCTCTCCTTCCCCGGGTCGCCGCCCCGACGCCCTCCCCGACCTTCGCACCCGCGACCGCCCACCCGGACGAGCCGCGCCAGGGGCGGATGTCGTGCCCACCCGATCGGAACCTGAACACCTAGGCTGGGCGGGAGCCAGTGACCTCGGAAGGAGACGGCTGGATGGGTGAGCAGACGGCCAGGGTGCGCTGTGTTCCGGCCGCGCCGTGCTGGGTCAGCCTGATGGCCCGTGACCTGGAGACCGCCAAGGCGTTCTACGGGCCGCTGCTGGGCTGGGAGTTCGTCCCCGGTCCGGACCGCTGGGGGCCCTACCTGCGGGCCGCGGTCGAGGGCGTCGAGGTCGCCGGGATCGGCGTGGTCGCCGGCGACTGGCAGCCCCCCGTCGCCTGGACCACCTACTTCGGCACCGAGAGCGCCGACACCGCCGCGGAGGGCGTCCGCGAGCGGGGCGGCACCCTGGGCGTCGGCCCGCTCGCCTTCGACGCCGGACGGCTGGTGCTCGCCGCCGACCCGGCCGGGGCCGCGTTCGGCATCTGGGAGGGCGAACCCGGCGACGACAGCTGGACGGCCACCCCGGGCGCACCCGTCTGGATCGAACTGCGCACCGGCGACCCGTTCGCCGCCGCGCTGTTCTACGGCGAGGTGTTCCGCTGGGACGGCCGCGACCCCTCGCACTTCGAGGTCCGGTACGAGCACGAGCGGGTCGTGCTGCGCTCCGAGGGCCGCAGCGTCGCCGCGCTGCACACGGCGAAGGACGTGGCGCCGCACTGGGAGGTGTTCTTCTCCGTCGCCGACACCGACGCCGCCGTCCGCCGGGCCACCGAGCTCGGCGGCCGCGCCGCCGGCGGGACCACCGACACCCCGTACGGCCGGGTCGCCCGCCTGGCCGACCCCGAGGGCGGTCTCTTCTCGGTCATCGGCCCCGCACTCTGACCCCTCCGGGGCCCGGTCCCGTCGGCGCGTGCGTCCGGCCGCCGCGCCGTCGACCGCTCCGCGGGACCGCCCGGCGGGCTTCGGGTGTCCGGTTCGGCCGGAGGCCCGGTGGCACGCCCGCGGGGGCGGAGGGCAGGCCGCGCGGCCTTGCGGCCTCGGCCCCCGTGCAGCCGTCGCCCGGGGCCGGCGGCTCGGTCAGCCGGTCTGGTGGGCGAAGAGGCGGTGCAGGGCCTCGGGGAGGTCGTCCGGGCCGGTGACCGGGTGGTGGAACTCGAAGCGGGCGTCGAGCATCGGCCCGTCCGGGCCGGCGCCGAGGAGGCGCACGCGCAGGCCGTGCCGGTCGAGCGCGACCGGCCGGACGTCGGCCAGCTGGTGGGCGGCCAGGTCGCGGGCGGCCGACGGGTGGGCGAGGGCCTGCGCGCCGAGCGCGTACAGCTGGTCGGCGTGGGCGGTGGCGAGGTGCTGGAGCAGTCCGGCCTCCTCGCCCGCGACCGGGTCGGGGGCGGCGCCGGCGAGCAGCGCCGGGTCGACGCAGCACTCGCTGCCCCAGAGGTCGTCGACGGCGAGGTGGTCGGGGTGGAGGTGGAGCACGGCCCGCCCGGTGGGGGAGTGGCGGGGGAAGTGCGCGGCGATCCGTTCCCGGGAGTCGGCCGGGGCGAGGGCGAGCCGTCCCTGGACGTGGACGCGGCCGCGGATGCGGTGGGGGACGGCGACGGGGGCGACGTCGACCGCCTCCAGTTCGGCGACGGGCCGCTGGTCGTGGGAGAGGGCGGCGACGGCGGCGATCCGGTAGAGCGGCGAGTCGGTGTCGACGAGGACGGCGACCGTGCCGTCGGGCAGGACGGTGCAGGCGACCAGCGGCGAGATGCCGGGCCGGGCGGTGAGGTCGACGCCGGGCACGTCGAGCACCACGGAGGAGGCGAACTCCAGCAGGGTGCGGGCCCGTTCGGCGGCGGCCGGGACGGGCGCGGCGCGTCGGCGGGCGGGTCGCGTCGCGACGCGGGCGGCGACGGACTGGTGGTCGGCGTCGGGCATCCAGGCCTCCTCGATCAGGTAAGGCGAGGCTAACCTAAGTCGAGAGTCCTTGGGAAGTGGCGGCGGCCGCGCGCCGCGCGGAGCTCAGGCCTCGGCCCCCAGCATGCGCAGCACCAGCACCCCGTACCGCCGCCCGAGCTCCTCCGGCGACTCGCTGCTGCGGTCGGTGTACCAGCGGGCGACGTCCACGCCGAGCGAGGTGACCGCGCGGGCGGCGGTCCGCAGGTCGGGGACCTTGAAGGCGCCCGCCTCGACGCCGCGCGCGATGATCCGCTGCACGGTCTCCTCGATCCGGATCCGCAGCGCGGCGACGGCCGTGAAGTCCTCCTCGGGCAGCGCGTGCAGCTCGTTGTTGACGATCCGTCCGACGGTGTGGCCGCGGGCGTGCCAGCGGGTGAACTCCTCGACCAGGGTGCGCATCTGGGCCACCGGGTCGTCGCCGCCGGCCTCCGCGCGCTCGACCAGGTCGAGGGTGGCCTGGTGGCCGGTGCGGGAGATCTCGGCCAGCAGGGCGGCCTTCGACGGGTAGTGGATGTAGAGCGCGGCCGGGCTCATCCCGGCGGCGGTGGCGATGTCGCGGGTGGTGGTGGCGTGGAACCCGCGCCGGGCGAAGGAGTCGACCGCGGCCAGCAGCAGCCGCCGCGCCGCCTCGGTGCTCTCCCCGGGCCACAGGTCGGCGGTGGCTTGCTCGCTCATGGGCCCAATCCTCGCAGATCCGTCGCGACCGGCCGGTGCCGGGCTGTTGACAGTGTGGCCCCGCACCAAGATGCTGAGCAAGCGCTTAGTCAGCCTCATAGTGAAAGGTCCGGCGATGACCCTCTCCTTCAAGGGCCAGGTGGCCGTGGTCACCGGAGCCAGCCGTGGCATCGGCCTCGGCATCGCCCGCGAACTCGTCCAGCGCGGCGCCAAGGTCTGCGTCACCGCCCGCGGCGCCGAGCCGCTGGCGGAGGCCGTCCGCGAGCTCGGCGGCCCCGACCACGCGATCGCCGTCGCCGGCCGCGCCGACGACGCCGCGCACCAGGAGGAGGCGGTCGCCCGCACCATGGAGGCGTTCGGCCGGCTCGACCTGCTGGTCAACAACACCGGCATCAACCCCTCGTACGGCCCGATCCTGGACACCGACCCGGACGCCGCCGCCAAGATCTTCGCGGTCAACGTGCTCGCCCCGCTCGCCTGGACCCGCAGGGCCCGCGACGCGTGGATGGGCGAGCACGGCGGCGCCGTCGTCAACGTCGCCTCGGTCGCCGGCCTGCGCGCCTCCCAGGGCATCGGCATGTACGGCGTCTCCAAGGCCGCCCTGATCCGCCTCACCACCGAGCTCGCCGTCGACCTCGGCCCCGGCATCCGGGTCAACGCGGTCGCCCCCGCCGTGGTGAAGACCAAGTTCGCCGAGGCGCTGTACGAGGGCCGCGAGGAGAAGGTCGCGGCCGCCTACCCGCTGCGCCGCCTCGGCCTGCCCGAGGACATCGCGGGCGCCGTCGCCTTCCTGCTCTCGCCGGAGGCCGGCTGGATCACCGGCCAGACCCTCGTCCTGGACGGCGGCCTCACCCTCGGCGGCGGGCTGTGACCGGCCCGGCCGGCCGCGAGGAGGCCGGACGATGAACGCCTTCACCGGACAGGGCGCCGTGGTCACCGGCGCCGGCCACGGCATCGGCGCGGCGTTGGCGACCGCCCTGGCGGCGGCCGGTGCCCGGGTCGTGGTCAACGACCTGGACGCCGACGCGGCCCGCGAGGTCGCCGAGTCGATCGGCGGCGTGGCGGTCCCCGGCGACGCCGCGAGCGAGGAGGGCGTCGCCGACCTGGTCGCCGCCGCCCGCCACGCCCTCGGCACCGTCGACCTGTACTGCGCCAACGCCGGCGTCGGCCCGTCCGGCGGCCCGGACGCCGATCCCAAGGTCTGGGAACTCTGCTGGGACGTCAACGTGCTGGCCCACGTCCGGGCCAGCCGCCTGCTGCTCCCGGACTGGCTGGAGCGCGGCCGCGGCCGCTTCCTGTCCACCGTCTCCGCGGCGGGCATGCTCACCATGCTCGGCTCGGCGCCCTACTCGGTCACCAAGCACGCGGCCCTCGCCTACGCCGAATGGCTCTCCGCCACCTACCGGCACCGCGGCATCAAGGTCCACGCGCTGTGCCCGCAGGGCGTCCGCACCCGGATGCTGGACTCCACCGGCGAGGCGGGCAAGGTGCTGCTCATCCCCACCGCCATCGAACCGGCGCAGGTCGCCGAGGCGGCCCTCGACGCGATGGCCGCCGACCGCTTCCTGATCCTGCCGCACCCCGAGGTCGCCGACTACTACGCGGCCCGCGCCACCACCCCGGACCGCTGGCTGGACGGCATGAGCCGCCTCCAGCAGGCCATCGACAGCCGCGAGGAGTCCGCATGAGGGCCTGGCAGGTCACCGAACTCGGCGAGCCCGACCGGGTCATGCGGCTGGCCGAGGAGGTCGCCGAACCCGTCGCCCGCGACGGGCAGGTGCTGGTCCGGGTCCGGGCCGCCGCGGTCAACTTCCCGGACGCGCTGATGGTCCGCGGCCACTACCAGGTCCGCCCGCCGCTGCCGTTCACCCCCGGCGTCGAGCTCTGCGGCGAGATCGCCGACGGGCCGCGCCGCGGCGAACGCGTCCTCGGCACCGCCGCCGTCCCCGCCGGGGCCTTCGCCGAGTACGCCCTGATGGACGCCGCCGGCGCCTTCCCCGCGCCCGACGCCCTCGACGACGCCGAGGCCGCCGCCCTGCACATCGCCTACCAGACCGCCTGGTTCGGCCTGCACCGCCGGGCCGCGCTGCGCCCCGGCGAGACCCTGCTGGTGCACGCCGCCGCAGGCGGGGTCGGCAGTGCCGCCGTCCAGCTCGGCAAAGCCGCCGGGGCGACCGTGATCGGCGTCGTCGGCGGCCCGGAGAAGGCCGCCGTCGCCCGCGGGCTGGGCGCCGACCTGGTGATCGACCGGCACGGCGAGGACTTCGTGGCCGCCGTCCGCGCCGCCACCGGAGGGCGCGGCGCCGACGTGGTCTTCGACCCGGTCGGCGGCGACGCGTACACCGGCTCCACCAAGTGCATCGCCTTCGAGGGCCGGATCCTGGTCGTCGGCTTCGCCGGCGGCACCATCCCCGCGCCGGGCCTCAACCACGCCCTGGTGAAGAACTACGCCATCCTCGGCCTGCACTGGGGCCTCTACAACACCCACGACCCGGCGGCCGTCGCCCACTGCCACCGCGAGCTCACCGCGCTGGCCGCCAAGGGCGTCGTCAAACCCCTGGTCAGCGCCCGCCACCCGATGGCCGGAGCCGCCTCGGCCGTCCAGGCGGTCGCCGACGGCACCACCACCGGGCGGCTGGCGATCGTCCCGTAGGAACGCGTCAGGGGCGCGGGGAACCGAACCGGTTCCCCGCGCCCCTTCGTGCCGCGGTCAGCCGAGGTGGCGCTTGAGCTCCCGGCGGGCCAGCGAGCGCTTGTGCACCTCGTCCGGGCCGTCGGCCAGGCGCAGGGTGCGGTTGCCGGCCCAGAGCTGGGCGAGCGCGGTGTCCTGGCTGACGCCGGCCGCGCCGTGCGCCTGGACGGCCTTGTCGAGGATCCACTCGACCGTCGCCGGGACGGCGATCTTGATCGCCTGGATCTCGGTGTGCGCGCCCCGGTTGCCGACGGTGTCCATCAGCCAGGCGGTCTTGAGCACCAGCAGCCGGGCCTGCTCGATCCGGACCCGCGCCTCGGCGATCCAGTCCTGCACCACGCCCTGCTCGGCGAGCGGCCTGCCGAACGCCACCCGCTCGACGACCCGGCGGCACATCAGCTCCAGCGCCCGTTCGGCGACGCCGATCGCCCGCATGCAGTGGTGGATCCGCCCCGGCCCGAGGCGCGCCTGGGCGATGGCGAAGCCCGAGCCCTCGTCGCCGATCAGGTGGCCGGCCGGCACCCGGACGTCCTCGAAGAGGATCTCCGCGTGGCCGCCGTGGTCCTCGTCCGGGTAGCCGAAGACGGTCATCCCGCGCACCACCGTCACCCCGGGGGTGTCGCGCGGCACCAGGATCATCGACTGCTGCCGGTGCGCGGGCGCGGCCGGGTCGGTCTTGCCCATCACGATCAGGATCCGGCAGTCCGGGTTCATCGCCCCGGTGATGTACCACTTGCGGCCGTTGACCACGTACTCGTCGCCGTCGCGCTCGATCCGGGTGGTGATGTTGGTGGCGTCCGAGGAGGCGACGTCCGGCTCGGTCATCGCGAAGGCGGAGCGGATCTCACCGGCGAGCAGCGGCTCCAGCCACTGCTTCTTCTGCTCCTCGCTGCCGAACTGGGCGAGCAGCTCCATGTTGCCGGTGTCGGGCGCGGCGCAGTTGAGCGCGGGCGGCGCGAGCAGCACGGAGCGCCCGGTGATCTCGGCGAGCGGCGCGTACTGCAGGTTGGTCAGCCCCGCGCCCTCCTCCCCGGGCAGGCTGTGCTTGTCCACGAAGAACAGGTTCCACAGGCCGCGGGCCCTCGCCGCCGCCTTCAGTTCGCCGATCACCGCCGGGACGGTCCACGGTTCCCGGGCGGGGTCGGCGAGTTGGGCGGCGAGCACCGGCTCGGCCGGGTACACGGACTCGTCCATGAAGGCGAGCAGCCGGCCGCGCAGCTCCTCGGTGCGGGCGTCGTACGAGAAGTCCACGGTTCAGCTCTCCTTGAGTGATTCCAGTCCGAACTGCACGAAGGCGGGCACCAGTTCGCCGATCCGGTCGAAGCCGGCGCCGACCGTGCCGCCCTGGCTGTGGCGGTAGTGGATGCCCTCCAGCACCACCGCGAGCTTGAACGAGGCGAAGCCGGTGTACCAGCCGAGCCCGGAGACGTCCCGGCCGGACAGCTCGGCGTAGCGCCGGACGAGTTCGGCGGCCGAGGGGAAGCCGGGGGCGAGCGCCGCGCCGGGCAGCACGCCGTCGAAGCGCCGGGCCAGCTCGGTGTACATCACCAGCAGGCCGACGTCGGTCAGCGGGTCGCCGAGGGTGGACATCTCCCAGTCCAGCACCGCCCGGATCCGGTCGTCCGGGCCGACGAGGACGTTGTCGAGCCGGTAGTCGCCGTGCACCAGGGTGGGCGCGGGCGAGGCCGGCAGGGCCTCGGCGAGCCGCGCGGCGAGGGCGTCGAGCCCGGCCACCTCGCGCGAGCGGCTGGCGTCCAGCTGCTTGCCCCAGCGGCGCAGTTGGCGCTCCAGGAAGCCCTCGGGCCGGCCGAAGTCCGCCAGGCCGACCGCGTCGGGGTCGACGGAGTGCAGCTCGACCAGGGTGTCCACCAGGTGCAGGCCGAGGGCGTGGGTCCGCTCCGGGCCGAGGGCGGCGAGCTCGTCGGCGTCGCGGTGCGCGGTGCCGGGGACGTACCGCATCAGGTAGAAGGGTGCGCCGATCGGCTCGGTGTCCTCGACCAGCAGCAGCGGCTCGGGGACCGGCACGGCGGACGGGTGGAGCGCGGCCAGCACCCGGTACTCGCGGGCCATGTCGTGGGCGGTGGCGAGCACGTGGCCGAGCGGCGGGCGGCGGAGCACCCAGCGGTGCTCGCCGTCCTCCAGCAGGTAGGTGAGGTTGGACCGGCCGCCCTCGAAGAGGCGGGCCCGCAGGGGGCCGGTGACGGTACCGGGCAGGTCGGCGTCGAGCCGGGCCCGCAGCCGGTCGAGGTCGAGGCCGGGCGGGGTGTCGGGCACGGGGGTCCTCCTCGCGGGGGTGAAAAGCGTGACTAAGCGCTTGCTTAGCATAGGCGGAGGAGCCCCGGGGCGGAAGAACGGAAACGGGGCCCGACCGGTCCGGTACCGGTCGGGCCCCGCTCGGCGGTGCTGGTCCAGGGGGTCAGTGACCGCCCTCGTCGACCACCTCGACGTCCTCGATGTTGCGCTGGATCGCCTCGGCGGGCAGCGCCACCCGGGTCGCCCAGGCGTAGACGGCCACCGAGAAGGCGGTGACGGCGGCGATGTCCCAGCCCAGCGGCAGGTTGCCGGTGCCGTCGCCGAAGCCGCCCTGCCAGGAGATCAGGCCCATGCCGACCAGGTAGACCGGCAGCCACTGGGCGGCCCGCCACTCCAGCTTCGGCGCGTTCGGCAGGCCCTTGCGGATGGCGTACGCCGCGTAGCTGCCGAGCAGCAGGTAGCCGATCAGGATGGCGACCGCCAGGCGGGAGAGGGTGTGCCAGCCGGCCCAGTAGATGATCAGACTGGAGACCACGAACGCCAGCGGGGCGATCAGGCCGCCGCCGGGCAGGCGGTACGGGCGCTCGTGGGCGGGCAGCCGGCGGCGCAGCGCGCCGAAGGCGAGCGGGGCGCCGGCGTACATCAGCACGCTCGCGGAGACGATGAAGCCGACCAGCTCCTGCCAGCTCGGGAAGGGCAGGAAGCAGACCACGCCGGTGACGAAGGAGATGGTCAGGCCGAACCACGGCACGCCGCGCTTGTCGATCCGCTCGAACAGCTGCGGGGCGTAGCCGTTCTTGGAGAGGCCGTAGGAGATCCGCGAGGTGGAGGTGGTGTAGATCAGGCCGGTGCCGCCCGGGGAGACGATCGCGTCGAAGTACAGCACCCAGGCCAGCCAGCCCAGGCCGACCAGGGTCGCCAGGCCGGCGAACGGGCCGCTGATGCCCGGGAAGTCGAGGTTGCCCCAGCCGTTGACGAAGGAGCTGACCGGCAGTGCGCCGATGAAGACCACCTGCAGGCCGACGTAGATCAGGGTGCCGATGGCGACCGAGCCGAGCACCGCGCGCGGGATGTCGCGCTTGGGGTTCTTGCTCTCGCCGGCCAGCTGGATGGCCTGCTCGAAGCCGAGCAGGGCGAAGATGATGCCGCTCGCGCTGACCGCGCTCAGCACGCCCTTGACGCCGAACGGCGCGAAGCCGTGCGAGGTGAAGTTGGAGCCGTGGAAGTTGGTGACCGCGAGCACCAGGATGGTGCCGAGCGGCACGGCGATCTTCAGCCAGGTGGTGATCGAGTTGGTGTGGCTCAGCACCCGGACGCCGAGGAAGTTGACCGCGACGAAGATCGCCATCAGGAACACCGCGACCACGAAGCCGCTGGTGGTGAGGGTGCCGTTGTCGTTCAGGAAGCCCTTGGCGAACTCCCAGTGGCCGGCGTAGCCGATCATCGCCTCGACCTCGATCGGCGCGACGGTGGCCGCCTGCAGCCAGGAGAACCAGCCGAACGACATGCCGGCCAGGCCGCCGAAGGTGTAGTGCGGGTAGCGCGCGGTGCCGCCCGCCACCGGGAACATGCCGCCGAGCTCGGCGTGCACGAAGGCGAGCAGCACGATCGCGACCGCGCCGATGCCCCAGGAGATCATCGCGGCCGGGCCGGCCACGACGACGGCGTTCTTCGCGCCGTACAGCCAGCCGGAGCCGATGATCGACCCGACGGATGCCCAGAGGAGTCCGATCAGCCCGACCTCCCGGCGCAGCGAGCGCCCGGGCTTTCCGGTCGGTGGGGAGACTGAGGAGACCAGCTGGTCGACAGATGCCATGGGGGTAACAGGACCTCTCGGTGAGGGGCAGGGGTGCTGAGAGGTGCCCCACGCTAGGCAGCTGTCATGGCCCGGCAACAGTCCTCGAATCCGAATAGTTATATTCGGGCTCCCATTTTTGCAAAATCGAGATGCTTGGCATACGTGCAGGTCAGGGCAGGTTTCACGAGAATTTGAGCGTCACTTGAGGAATCCCCGCTGATTGCATCTATTCACGGTGGCGTGCATAAGAATGAAAGGAATCGGGCGGCGCCGCGCCGGTTACCGACGGGGACTATGTCTCACCATGCGGATGCATGACGTCTCGTCAGCCGCCGCGGACCGGGTCGCCGAGCGCGTTGACGGCGTACCAGACGCCCGCGTACTCCTCGCTCTCCTGGCCGGCCGTGTCACCGGAGACCCGGTCCGCCGCGCAGCGGTACAGCGGGTGGCCCTTGTAGAGCACCTGGGCCGTACCGTCACCGCGCTGCGCCGCCCCGAGCAGCCCCTCGTCCACCCCCGCGCCCGCCACCGGATCGCCCAGGGTGAGCAGCGCGGGCCACGCCTCGGCGCAATCCGAGGCGCAGGTCGAGCGGGTCGAGGAGTCGGCGCCGTACAGGTAGAGCGTGCGGCCCTGGTCGTCCACCAGGATCGGGCCGAGCCGGCCCACGCTGACCAGCGACACCACCGTGCCCGCGCCGGTCGCCGACGGCGAGGCGGACGGCGACGCCTGCGCAGCCGCGGACGCCGCGGCGGTCTGCGCGGCCTGGGCGGCCTGCGTCGCGGCCGCCGACGGGGAGACCGCGGACTGCTCCGGGCTCGGCGAGAGCGCCGGCAGCGGGGAAAGGGTCGGCGGCGGGGCGCACGCGCCGGCCGCGGCGGCCAGCAGGACGGCGGCGACCGGGACGGCGGAAGGACGGTACCGGGTCACGGGGACTCCTACGGACGGGAAGGGGTACGGGCGGTACTGCCTCCACTACCGCCCGGCACCGCCCGCCCGGCCACTCCAGGGGCCGCCCGGTCGGCGGATGGAGTGAGCCCGCTGCCCTGGATGGTCGACCCCGGCCGGTCCGGTCGACACTGGGCATGAGGCCCTGCCACCGTGACGAGGCCCCGCAGGAGCAGCCACGCGACAGGGGGTGCCCCGATGACCGCGCCCGCGATCCGGGTCGCCGGACTGACCAGGCGGTTCGGCGAGGTCACCGCACTCGACGCGATCGACTTCGCGGTGCCGGCCGGCACCGTCTTCGGCCTGCTCGGACCGAACGGCGCCGGCAAGACCACCGCGATCCGGATCCTCACCACGATCCTGCGGCCCACCGCGGGCCGCGCCGAGGTGCTCGGCCAGGACGTGGTCGCCGCCGCCCCCGCCGTCCGCCGGCTGATCGGCCTGGCCGGTCAGTACGCGGCCGTCGACGCCAACCTCACCGGCCGCGAGAACCTCCGGCTGATCGGCCGGCTCACCCGCCTCCCGGCCGATCGGCTCGCCCCGCGCGCCGCCGAACTGCTCGACCGCTTCGACCTCACGGGAGCCGCCGACCGGCCGGTCCGCACCTACTCCGGCGGCATGCGCCGCCGCCTCGACGTCGCCGCCGCGCTGGTCGCCGACCCGCCCGTGCTCTTCCTCGACGAACCCACCACCGGACTCGACCCGCAGAGCCGCACCGCCCTGTGGCAGCTGATCCGCGAACTCGTCGCCGACGGCACCACCGTCCTGCTCACCACCCAGTACCTGGAGGAGGCCGACCGGCTCGCCCACCGGGTCGCCGTCCTCGCCGAGGGCCGGGTGGTCGCCGACGACGCGCCCGGCGTCCTCAAGGCGCGGCTCGGCACCACCGTCATCGAACTCGGCATGGGCGAGGACCCGCGCGCCGCCCGCGCCGCCGACCTGGTCCGCGACCGCCTGCGGCTGGCCCCCGAACAGGAGGGCGCCCTCCTCCGGCTCGCCACCCCCGACGGCTCGCTGCTGCTGCTCGACCTGCTCCACCTGCTCGAGGGCGAGGCCCTCGCCCCGCGCACCATCGCCGTCCGCGAGGCCAGCCTGGACGACGTCTACCTCGCCCTCACCGGCCACCGCACCGGAGGCCCGACGTGACCGCGACCCCCCTGAAAGCCCGCACCGGTGCCGCCGTCGGCACCGAACCGCTCGGCGAACGGCTGCTCGCCCCCGTCCGCGACGGCCTCGCCGTCACCGGCCGCAACCTGATCGCCCTGCGCCGGGTGCCGCGGCTGCTGATCTTCTCCACCGTGCAGCCGATCGTCTTCGTGCTGATGTTCCGCTACGTCTTCGGCGGCGTCGTCGGCGCCGCCCTGCACGGCGTCCCGTACGTCGACTACCTGATGCCCGGGGTCTTCGTGCAGGTCGTCACCTTCGGCGCGGTCAACACCGCGATCGGACTCGCCACCGACCTGCAGACCGGCCTGATGGAGCGCTTCCGCTCCCTGCCGATGGCCCGCTCGGCGGTCCTCTCCGGCCGCACCACGGCCGACCTGGCCCGCAACGTCTTCGTCGTCCTGCTGATGACCGGCGTCGGCTTCGCTGTCGGGTTCCGGGTGCACACCGGCGTCTGGGGCTACCTCGGCGGGGCGCTGCTGGTCCTCGCCTTCGGCTTCGCGATGTCCTGGATCTTCGCGGTGGTCGGCCTCGCCGTCCGCGACCCCGAGACCGCGATGGCCGCGTCCTTCCCGGTGCTCGCGCCGCTGGTCTTCGCCTCGTCCGCGTTCGTCCCCGTCGCCACCATGCCCGGATGGCTCCAGGTGTTCGCCGAGCACCAGCCCGTCACCATCACCGCCGGCGCGGTCCGCGCCCTGATGCTCGGCGGCCCCGCGGCCGAGCAGGTCTGGCACGCCCTCGCCTGGGACGCCGGCATCGTCGCCGTCTTCGCCCCGCTGGGCGTCTGGCTCTACCGGCGGGCGGTCTGAGGGCTCTGAGAGCTCTGAGGGCGGAGGCCCGGTCCGGTCGCTATTCGGCGGGCGCCGGGGCCTCCGGGGCGTGGGGTTCGGGGGCGGCCGGCTCGGCGGACCAGACCGTACGGCCGCCCCCGCGCCAGCCCACCAGATCGGGATCGTCCAGGTCCGGATCGGCCACACCCGCCCGGCGGACGAACTCGGCGACGTCCTCCGCCGTGAACGCCTTGCCGACCGTCCGCCCGTAGATCTCCACCCGGCGGTACGGCTTGGCGCCGTGCGTCGGCGGCCGCACCACCACCGGCGGGTGGAAGATGTCCCCGCCGCCGGCGGTGCCGTCGCGTGAGTCATTCATGCATCCAGTGTCCCTCGATCCGGTCCGCTCCTCCCGGGCGGCGACGGATCGACCAGCAGCCGCGCCCGGTGCAGCGGCGGCGGCTCGCCCGGCAGCCGGGCCAGATGCCAGTAGATCCGCAGCACCGTGCGCAGGATCCCCCGCACCCTCACCAGCAGCAACGCCGCCAACGGCAGCTCCAGCAGCAGGGCGGTCAGCAACGCGGCCCGCAGGTCCCGGGTGCCCCACGACAGCAGCACGTCGAACCACGCGTCGCACAGCAGCAGCACCGCCGCCGCCTGCGCCCACGGCACCAGCAGCTGCCGGCGCCGCCAGCCGTACCACGCCGTCGCCGCCAGCGCGCACAGCAGCGCCACGTCGAAACCCACCCACGCCGCCCGCCACTGCCGCGACTCGTACCGCACCGGCAGGTTCGCCGCCAGGTAGCCGATCCACGGCAGCAGGACCGCGCAGCACACCAGCAGCAGCGTCAACCCGCGACGCCGCCGCCTGGCCGCCTTCCGCTCGTAGTCCGCCCCGAGCACCGCCGCCAGGTCGAGGTGCCCGCACCGGGGACACTCCGGGGGCTCCTCGGCCATGCACGCTCCTTCCGGGGAGAGCGACGGATACCAGCACTGGGGACCGCAGAGCCCGGCCCGTTCGGCCTCCGGCCGGGTCGGGGCGGTCGGTCACGCGAGCAGGTTCACCCCTGTGCGGAAGAGAGCCGGGAGGGCGGCTGCGGCGGGCACGATCCGGTCGGCGAGGAGCGTTCGGCGGCGGGCCCACAGCAGGGACTCCGTGAGCAGCCGGTAGTCCCGGCTCGCCCGGCGCCACGCGCGTTCGTACGCCTCCGGGCGCCCCGCGACCACGCACCGGACCAGCGCCTCGGCGGACGCCACCGCCACCGCCACGCCCTCGCCGGTCAGCGCGTCCACGTACCCCGCCGCGTCGCCGACCAGCAGCACCCGCCCCGCGACCCGCGCCGTCGCCCGCTGCCGCAGCGGCCCCGCGCCGCGGACCGCCGACACCGCCGCCGCCTCCGGCAGCCGCTCCACCAGCCGCGGGAACCGCGCCAGCTGCCGGTCGAACGGCGCCCGCTCGCCGCTCAGCACCGCCACCCCCACCACCCCGTCGGCGACAGGTGTCACGTACGCCTCCGCGTGGCGTGCCCAGTGCACCTCGACCAGGTCGCTCCACGGCGGGACGGCGTAGTGCCGGCGCAGCCCGTACCGGGCCGGCGGGCCGTCGCGCTGCGGCAGGTGCAGGCCGAGGGCGCGCCGCAGCGGCGAGTGCAGCCCGTCCGCCGCCACCGCGTGCCGCGCCGACAGCCCGCCGAGCCGCACCCCGGCGGCGTCCTGCTCGACCTCGGCCACCGCCCGGCCGCGGACGGTCCGGACGCCCAGCTCCGCCGCCCGCGCCGCCAGGGCCGCCTGCAGTTCGGTGCGGCGCACCCCGAGCCCCGGGCCGGCCGCGAACCGGGCCTCCGCGCACCGGGCGCCGTCCGCCTCGACGTAGCGGATCCCGTGGAAGGGCCGGCCGCGCAGCTCCACCCCCAGCTCCCGCAGCGGCCGGACGGCGGAGGGCATCAGCCCCTCGCCGCACGCCTTGTCCACCGGGGCGGGCCGCTGCTCCAGCACCACCGTCTCCAGGCCCGCCAGCGCCGCGTGGATGGCGGTCGCCAGCCCGGCCGGCCCGCCGCCGACCACCAGCAGGTCGATCACGCCGCCACCCGGCACAGCGTCAGCGCCCGCTCCTCGCAGCGCACCCGTACGGCCAGCAGCCACGCGTTCAGCACCGTGAAGCAGAACGCCGTCACCCACGCCGTGTGCACCAGCGGCAGCGCGAACCCCTCGACCACCACCGCCACGTAGTTGGGGTGGCCCAGCCACCGGTACGGTCCGGCGCCGACCAGCGGCAGCCCCGGAACCACGATCACCCGGGTGTTCCAGCGCGGCCCGAGGGTCGCGATGCACCACCAGCGCAGCGCCTGCGCGCCGAGCACCGCCGCCAGCATCGGCCAGCCCAGCCACGGCAGGAACGGCCGTTGGCCGAACCACACTTCGAGCAGGCAGCCGGCCAGCAGCCCGGTGTGCAGCAGCACCATCGGCGGGTAGTGGCCCCGCCCGTACTCGGTGCCGCCGCGCGCCAGGCTCCACGCCGCATTGCGCCGGGCCACCACGAGTTCGGCCAGCCGCTCCACGGCGACCAGCAGTACCAGCACGGTGTACGCGAGCATCGCCGACTACCAGCGCAGCAGCACGAGTTCGGACGCGAACCCGGGCCCGAGCGCCAGCATCAGCCCGTACCCGCCCGGCGGCGGTGGCGACTCGGCGGCCAGCGCGTCGCGCAGGATGTGCAGCACCGACGCGGACGACAGGTTGCCCACCGACGCGAGCGAGCGGCGGCTCAGGTCCAGTGCGGACGGCGGCAGTCCCAGTTCCTCCTGGAGCGCGTCCAGGACCCGCGGGCCGCCCGGATGGCAGATCCACGCCGCCACGTCGGCCGGCTTCAGGTCGTGCTCCGCCAGGAACGACGACACCTCCTCGCCGACGTGCAGCCGCACCAGCTCCGGCAGTTCGGCGCCGAGGACGATCCGGAAGCCCTCGTCGCCGATGTCCCAGCCCAGCAGCCGCTCGGTCCCCGGGTACAGCCGGCTGCGCGAGGCCACCACCTCCGGACCGGCCCCGGCGAACGCCGGATGCCGCGGGCCGGCCGCGAGCAGCGCGCCCGCGCCGTCGCCGAACAGTGCGGTGGCGACCAGGTTCGCCGTCGACCGGTCCTTGCGCTGCAGGGTGAGCGAGCACAACTCCGTCGCCAGCAGCAGGGCCACCCCGTCCGGGCGGCCCAGCAGGAAGTCGTGCAGGCGGCCGACCGCCGCCGCGCCCGCCGCACACCCCAGACCGAACACCGGCACCCGCCGGACGTCCGGCCGCAGACCCAGCCGGCCCGCGAGCCGCGCCTCGATCGACGGCGCCGCGATACCCGTCACCGAGGTCGACACCACCAGGTCCACCTCCGACGCCGCCACGCCCGACGCCGCCAGCACCTGCTCGACGGCCGCGCCGCCCAGCTCCAGCGCGGCCGCGATGAACGCGTCGTTCGCGGCGCCGAAACCGGCCAGCCCGGCGTACGCGTCCAGCGGCAACGCGAGGTGCCGGGTCGTCACCCCGGCCGCGCCGTACACCCGGTCCAGCACCGCCCGGTCCGCGCCCGGGGGCCGCAGCGCGGCCAGCGCATCCGCCAACTCGCCCTGCCCGTAACGGTGGGGCGGAAGGACCCCGCTCACTGCCGCGATCCGTGTCACCGGCCCAGAATAGGGAAGAACCCGACATCCACCCGCCAACCCACCCACACCGGGCGCGTCCCGCGCACGTCGTGCGCACCGCGCCGCATGCCCGATCGGGCTCGTACCTGCGGCGATCCCCGCAGGAGGCGGCCGCCGGCGCCGGTCGCTGCACGCCGCCGCTCCGCGGGTGCGGCCCGGCTCCGACGTGCGGCTCGTGTCCGTCGTGTCGGCGGGGGCGGCCGTCGGGGCGGCTCTAGCATCGGGGCGTGCCGAGCGTGAGTGTCGTGTCGCGGGCCGGGGTGTCCGGGTTGGTGCGGGCGTGTCATCCGTTGCCGGCGGCGGCGGTGACGGTGCTCGCCGGGGTGCTGGCCGCGGCGGTGGGGCGCGGGGCGGCGGGGACGGCGCTGGTGGTGGCGGCGGTCGGGGCGGGGCAGCTGTCGGTCGGTTGGAGCAACGACTGGATCGACGTGGCCCGTGACCGTACCGCCGGCCGGGTCGACAAGCCGTTGGCCGTCGGCGAGTTGCCGCCGCGGTCGGTGGCGGTGGCGGCGGGCTGTGCGCTGGTGCTGTGCGTGCTGCTGTCGCTGGCGAGCGGGTTGCTCGCCGGGTCCGCGCATCTGGTGGGCGTGGCCGCGGGGTGGGCGTACAACGTGCGGTTGAAGCGGACGGTGCTGTCCTGGCTGCCGTACGCGCTGGCGTTCGGCCTGTTGCCGGCGTTCGTGGTGCTCGGTCTGCCGGGTGGGCCGCGTCCGCCGGGCTGGGTGCTGGGGGCGGGGGCGCTGCTGGGTGCGGGCGCGCATTTCGCCAATGTGCTGCCGGATCTGGACGAGGACCGGGCGGCGGGCGTGCTGGGGCTGCCGCAGCGGCTGGGCCGGGTGGCCTCCGGGGTGGTGGCGGCCGTGCTGCTGACGGCCGCCACCGTGGTGCTCGCCGTGGGCCCGCCCGGTCCGCCGGGTCCGGCGGCGTGGGCGGCGCTGGCCGTGACGGTGCCGTTGGCGCTGGCGGCCGTGGTGGCTCCGCGCTCCCGGCTGCCGTTCGTGGCGGCGATCCTGGCCGCCGCGGTGGACGTGGCGCTGCTGGTCGGCACCGCGTTCGGCTGACCTGCAGGTCGGGGTACGGCTACAGGTCGGGTACGGAGCCCCGGCCGCCGCCGCCTTCGCCGTCGGGCCAGCGCGGTTCCTCCTGCGGTCGCGAGAGGTGGGGGAGCGGCTGCATGCCTTCGGTGCGGGACCAGGTGCGGTACTCGGCGGCCGTCGCCTCGCCGACGTGGCGGCGGTCCTCGGCGGGGCGGAAGGTCAGCGGGGGTTGGACCCGCTCGCCGAGTTCGCCGCGGTCGGCGCGTTCGCCCCGTTCGCCGGCGACTTCGAGCAGGTCGAGGATCAGCCGGTCGGTGAGCGGCCGGTCCAGGTGCTGGGCGACGTCCTCGGAGCCCCAGCGGATCACGGTCTCCGCGGCGCGGGTGAGCCCTTCGGTGCTGGCGGTGGGGAGGGCGAGCGCCAGGGTGGCGCGGACGATCTCGACGGCGTCCTCGGAGCGCACGGTCACCGCCTCCTCTCGCAGACGATGCAGTGTCCGGCGGTGCCGGCGACGGTGAGCACCAGCAGGCTGGTGTTCTGGGTCTGGCGCAGGCATTCGTGCCGGTCGAGGTGCGCGTACTGCTGGGTGGACATCAGGTCGCGGACGAAGACCTCCCAGTGGTCCTGGGCGCGGGCCCAGTCGTTGCGGTGGGCGATGCGCACCCACGCGTCGGCGAGGCCCTGTTGGGCGTGGGTGCCGTGGAAGTAGCCGGCGAGGTCGTCGATCAGGCCCGGGGGGCGCAGCCGCTGGACCAGGGTGCGGCGGCGGAAGATCGTCCGGGTGGAGATGGCCTTGACGCTGCTGATCCGCTGGGCGATGACGTGTCCGGCGAAGCCGCCGATGATGGCGGGCACCAGCAGCCAGCCGATCAGCGAGGCGATCCAGAGCAGGACGCTCTCGGGCGGGACGATCAGGGTGAACGTGCGGTAGACCTTGTCCGGGCCGGCGGCCCGGGCGGCGAACAGGTACAGCACGCCGAGCGTCGCGAGCATCGGCAGGCCCCAGTCGAGGATCCACTGGGTGACGCCGGTGAGGGCCTTGCGCGAGCGCCAGGTCCGCCGGATCCGGCGGGTCGCCGGTTGTCGCTGGTGCGGCAGTTTGAGATGGGTGGGGATCGGGATGGGTCCGCCGACGGGCAACTGCCCTCCTCCTGGTCCGCGTCGATGAACAGATCATCCACGCCGACCCGGGCCGACGGATCCTCCCCGGTGGGACCGTTACCGGATCCTGACCGTCCGTCAGAATCCTTGGGGCTAGATGTACTGACCACGGAGGTTGGTGACGGGGTTCACGGCGGTGTGATCTTGAAATGAGTGAGGGCCTTCTGGCCAGGTGTGGATTGCGACATCTGCA